>JADFZZ010000022.1 GCA_015232315.1 SAR324 cluster bacterium
AGGCAGGGAGTGTGGCCTTGGCTTCGGTGACGGCCTTAAAAAAGAATCAGGAATATCCAACCTGGTTTAAGCATCATGTCCTTGAGTTTAAACTGGTTGCGTAAAATACACCTGCACAGGTGGAAATATTTGGAGATATTGACGCAACAGCCTGTCCCGTTTCCTGGTCTTTTGGAAAAGATGGAAAGCCGTTTTTTATGGCAGGTCCCTATGATACAGTTCCCCGATGCAAACAAATCATTAGTGCGTTGGAACGTTATGCGGGTCCCGGAAACTACCATTATATGATGCCCATGCCTGAAAAAGTGTTGTTTTCTGAGCAAGAATCTCTCACCAGAATTAAAGATTCTGCAAATCGTGCCATGGAATTGATCGAAAACGGAGATCTGGACCAGGCACAAAATATTCTCAATATGCTGATGAAAAAATACCCGGAACACCCTGATGTTTTGTTCGCCATGGGCAATCTCTATTACGGGAAGGACATGTTTGATGACGCCCTGCATTATTTTGACGCCGCAATTGAAGTCTCACCCGGATTTCTGGAAGCGATGAATAACAAGGCGGCCACCCATCAAAAGCGGGCGGAAATTCTCCACATGCTGAAAACATTTCAACTCATCATTGAAACAGGCCCTCCTGATGATCCTGCGGTACAAAATGCCAGGAAAGAACTTGAGAGGAGTGAAGCCTTCATTGAAGAAACAGAGGGTGTTGACCTGAAAACCTACATGGAAGCCTATGAACTATTCGATTCGGGCTATGCTCACATGGAAAAGGGTGAATTTGAACAGGCAATAGAACTGTTTCAGCAATCAATCTCCCTGAATGACAATTCCCCCAAACCATACGGAAATATGGGACTTTGTTATGCAATGCTCGGGAACAAACAGATGGCCCTGGAGGCGCTGGAAAAAGCTCTGTTAATTGATCCATCCTATGAGATTGCCCTGGGAAATCTTAAATTGATAAAATTGATGCAAGAGGGCCAACCCCTACAAGCCGATACAAACTTTGAATTTAATCCCCGCACAGGCCCGATTTTGAAAAAGAAATCGTTCATGGAAAGGCTGTTTCGAAAATGACAGGCATCTGTCCAACCAATTCAATGGAATAAAGAACGGCCTGCGTTGGTGACCGATATTTCCAGGGTGAAGACCCGCTGATAAGCAGCTTGAGCCATTACTGTTCGGATCAAGTTATAAGCAAGCAAATGCACCCAAACTTCTTTTCGTACCATCTCTGGAGTTTTACAGCGGAGTATTCCCATCTGCGTTGTGTTGTTAATGGCTTTCAGATTCACTTCGACTAACCACGGTTTCTTATAGAGTTCCGCTAACTCCTTTCGATAAACCTCTTTGGGATTCAGCATGGAAGTGACCAGTATTTTTCCTTCTGACTTAACCTCTCGCATTGTCAAAAATTCAGGAAATATCAACCGGGTTTCCTGATCCATCCATTCAGGTTTTTGTTTTTTCCAAATTACCAAATGATCTTTCACTCCCGGTTTGTTGCCTGAATGAAAGTCACTGTTACGTGAAGCATGTCAGGGATACGTCCCAATTATAAGTGAACATGAATCAACCAAGCAATCGCTTGGTAAAAAAGCTTGCATTGTAATGAATACGCATTATTTTTTGAACCTGATTCATTTTATGAATAATAAGACGTTGTTTCTTATTATTGAAAAATCTACTCATTGTTTCCCATCCATATCCGCCGGAGTCGACCTTATGAAATCTCAATATTTTACTCAGGAACATGAAATTTTCCGTAACAGTGTCAGGCAGTTTATCCAGAAGGAAGTGATTCCACACACGGATGCCTGGGAAAAAGCCCGGGAGATTCCACGCAGTGTCTGGAAACGCATGGGAGAACTAGGTTTTCTGGGAATTTCATATCCGGAACGTTTTGGCGGCAGTGATGCTGATTTTTTCTTTTCGGTGGTTTTTTTGGAAGAACTCGCGCTTTCTGGAATGGGAGGATTTTCGACGGCGGTTTCAGTGCATCAATATATGGCAACAGCGCACATCGCGTCTGCCGGCAGTGACGAACTCAAACAAAAATACCTGGTACCGGCCATCAAAGGAGAAAAAATTGGCGCGCTTGCGGTCACAGAACCCGGAGCCGGATCGGATGTATCAGCCATTCGAACCAAAGCCGTTCGGGATGGCGATGAGTATGTGATCAATGGCTCAAAAATTTTTATTTCAAATGGCGTTTATGGTGATTTTGTAACCCTTGCCTGTAAAACAAATTCTGAAGCCGGAGCAGGAGGCATCAGTCTGATTGTTGTCGATACAAACGCTCCCGGATTTAAAGCCAGCAAACTTGAAAAAATGGGACTGCACAGTTCCGATACTGCTGAATTATCCTTCGATAATGTTCGTGTACCGGCATCTAATCTGATTGGGCAGGAAAACTCAGGATTTTATTACATCATGGAAAGTTTCCAGCTTGAACGTCTGGTCGCGGCAATTATTTCATGCAGTGGCATGGTTGGCTGTCTCGATATGACCATGAGATATCTGAATGAACGCGAGGCCTTCAACCGGCCACTGGCAAAATTCCAGGTGATCCGGCATACAATGGCTGACCTGGCGTCACAGGTGGAAGCCGCGCGCCAACTGACCTATCACACCTGCTGGCTCCATGCGGAAGGCTCTGTCGCGACCCGAGAATGTTCCATGGCCAAACTGTATGCCACAGAACTCGCCAAAAAAGTCGCGGATGAATGTCTCCAGTTTTTTGGCGGCTATGGCTACATGGACGAATATCCGATTTCACGCATGTACCGTGATACTCGTGTTGGTACCATCGCAGGCGGCGCGTCAGCAATCATGCGGGAAATCATCGCGAAAATGATGTTTGACCAGATTCAATATCAGTCTGCGTATCAATCGGATCAAGCAACTCCCGCTAAAGAATCAGCACCCCGGAAAGCCGAAGCTTCACAAAAGACTGAAGCTCCCGTCACACCTGCCAAACCAGCATCTTCTGCCGTTCCGGATACGACCACAGCGCTGTTTGATATTTTACCAAAACGGTTTCAACCTGAAAAAGCAAAGACCGCAACCATGACTGTTCATTTCAAAATCAGTGGTGAAAAAGGCGGTGAGCACACCGTCATTGTGGCTCAGGGCAAGTGTTCTGTCCAGCATGGATTACAGGGAGAATCCAAATGTCTGGTAGAAACGGATGCGCAAACCTATCTCGATGTGGAACTTGGGAAAATGGAAGCGGCAATGGCATTCATGACCGGAAAAATCAAAGTAAATAATCTTCAGGCCATGATGCAGTTTGTCACCTGGTTTTCACCAGTCACACCTGATATGTTCAGCACACAAAGCACCACTCCGGTTCAGGCGACCAGCACCGCATCAGTTTCTGCAACCGCAACTCCTGCGCCTGTGGCGACAGGAACCGGAGCCTTGGACGAACTGTTTCAGGGACTTCCCTCCCGTTTGAAAACTGAAAAATCATCGGGAGTGAACATGATTGTTCATTTCAATCTGAGCGGCGCATTGTCCGGGAAATACACGGTCGCGGTTAAGAATGGGGAATGTCATACACAGCAGGGACATGACGGCGAGCCAACGTGTGTGGTTGATGTCGAAGGGCAGACGTATCTGGATATCGAGAACGGCAAACTGGAACCTCAAATGGCCTTCATGAGTGGAAAGCTCAAGGTCAGTAACATTGGTGCCATGATGCAGTTTGCGTCACTATTCCGCAAAATCCAGGGATAATTTTTCCTGTAGCCAGCAAAAAAGATCTGCCGGCTGATACTCATCCAACATAATTATTCCGGATTTGCATGGGAACGTCTGAACGCAAGGCAAGAGACTTTGAACGCAGAGAAATAAAAATTTTAAAAACAGCTTCTGATTTGTTTCAGAAAAAAGGGGTGGATTCCGTGAAAATGGAAGAAATCGCTGAAAAAATGGAAGTCTCTGTGGGCACCCTGTATCAGCACTTTAAAAGTAAAAATGAAATCTATGCCCGGTTGTTCATAGAAAAAGATCTGGAAAGGCTCAATCATATCAGTCAGATTTCACCAGACCTACCTGTGCTTGAGCAATTGAGGCAACTTTATGAACGTTACATCCAATTCTATTTTGAAAATCCTGTGGCCTATAAAATTTTGCGGTCTTGCGAAAAACGAGGGGGACTCGATCAGTTGAAACCGGAGACTCTTGAAAAATTCAAGGCACAGAGAGACGCATCACTAGGCATTCTGGAAAATCTTTTGCAACGGGGGATTGAAGAGGGGGTTTTAATCAATGTTCCAGTCTCATATCTAAGTTGTGCGGGACTGGCTTTAGCTCATGGAGCCATTGAAATGATGACAGCCCAATATTTTGAGGGAAAAATCAGTGACTGGACGAATTTTTTTTCGTTTCTGGGAGATGTGCTCATCCGGAGCCATACGCATCCAGAGATCCATCCAACACCACCGAATGATTCCAGCAAAATGATTATCTCTTAAACCACTGTTAATTTTATAATGAAAAAAGGAGTTTCTATGAAGAAAGCATTAGTGACTGGAGCCGGAGGGTTTATTGGATCACATGTTGCCAAAGTTCTGCTGGATCAGGGTGTCGAGGTTCGGGCCGTGTTGCGTCCGGGAGAATCCCCCCGTAATCTCGAAGGCTTGCCGCTGGAAATCATGATGGGTGATATTCTGGATAAAACATTTTTAAGACGCTGTATTAAAGATATTGATACCGTATTCCATCTGGCCGGAATTTACTCGATCTGGATGCCTGATTGGAAACCGCTGTATGAAGTCAACCTTCAGGGAACCCGGAACATCATGTGGGCCAGCCTGGAAAACAACGTCAAGAAAGTGGTGTTCACCAGTTCCATTTCCGCTCTTGGAATCGAACCCGGAACCAATGTGGCTAATGAAGAGACGGAGTTCAATCAATATGATGCCAATCCGTATGTGCTTTCCAAATATTTAAGCCAGCAGGAAGTGATTGGATTTTCTGAGCATGGACTGAATGTCGTGGTGGTGAATCCCGCTTTTCCCTTTGGTCCGGGTGACAGAAGTCCAACGCCAACCGGACAGTTGATTCTCAATCTGTTGAAAGGAGTTCATCTGAATATCAAAGGCGGGTTCAATGCGGTTGATGTTCGGGATGTGGCCATTGGGCATATTCTGGCCGCTGAACATGGAAAACGCGGTGAAAAATACATTTTGGGTAATCGCGATCTTACCATTTCTGAATTTGCCGAAATTGTCGCGGAAGTTTCTCCAAAAAAATTGCGTACCATCACAGTGCCTCTTCCCAAACTCGCTATGGAGGGCGCAGCCCACATCCTGAAAATGGTGGCGGATCATTATACCCATAAAACCCCTCTCTCTACTCCGGCTGAAGTGCGCTATATTTCACAGTATATTTATGTTGATAACAACAAAGCCCAGCGTGAACTGGGCTTTGCACCCAGAGATGTTGGAATTTCGATCAGAGATTCCATCGAATGGTTTTATTCCAATGGATATGTGGATTGAGCAATCCCTGTATCTGTCATGCTTGATTTCTTTTTCAGGAGTTCATTATGTCTCATGCACCTCTTCACGGCGTTAAAGTTCTGGATTTTTCAACGTTGTTGCCTGGTCCCTACGCAACCATGATTCTGGGCGATCTTGGCGCAGACGTCTTACGGGTTGATGCCCCCAATCGTCCGGATTTGATACGCCTGAGCAATCCTGTGGTTTACGACACCTTGAATCGAAATAAAAAATCTGTTTGTCTCGATTTAAAAACCGCTGAGGCTGTCGCCATTATCAAAAAACTGGTGCATGAGTATGACGTAGTGCTTGAACAGTTTCGTCCGGGTGTCATGAAATCTCTGGGGCTGGATTATGAAACCCTGCGTCAGGAAAATCCCGGATTGATTTATTGCTCCTTGACTGGTTATGGGCAAACAGGGCCGATGGCGCAACGTGCCGGACATGATATCAATTATCTGGCGTTGAGCGGTCTGAATTCCTTTTCAGGGACCCATGAACAAGGCCCCTCCATGTTGGGAACCCAGATTGCGGATTTATGTGGCGGCGCTCTTTTTTCAGTGACAGGTATTCTGACGGCGGTGATTCATCGGCAAAAAACAGGGGAAGGTCAGCACATCGATGTTTCCATGCTCGATGGCTCGATGGCATTAGGAATTCTGGGAATGTCAGAATGGCTGGGACAACAGAAAAACTCAGCGTATGAATCAGGGCTGCTCAACGGCGGCACGTTCTACAACCATTACAAAACCAAAGATGGACGTTATTTGTCTGTTGGCTCGCTGGAACCCAAATTTTTTGAACAACTGGCCAAGGGGCTGGAATTGCCGGAACTTCTTAAAACCACAGACCCCAATCAAATGATTGAACTCATAGAACAGAAAATTGCCTCCAGAACCCTGAAAGAATGGGAAGGGGTGTTTAAAAATCTGGATGCCTGTGTGGAACCTGTCCTGACCTTGGCTGAAGTTGAACAAACAGAGCAGTTTAAAGCACGGGAAATGGCGATTGAACTGTCTTCAGACGCAGGAAAAAAAGTTCGGCAACTTGCCCATCCCCTCAAATTTTCTCAAACCGCTCCAGTGTATCATCACATTGGTCCCAAACCCGGGGCCAACAATCAGGAAATTCTGGAACAACTCGGAATTTCACCGGAAGAATCTCAGCAACTGAAAGAAAAAGGTGTTTTGGGACAGGAAACAGAAACAGCATCACTGCCCCATTTTAAAACCAAAAACATTCAACCGAAAACCACCAAGCCAACGGTGGTCGCCGCCGAAAGCCCTGCCACAAAACCCGTTTCGCCTGAAAGCATTGAGAACTTGTTTGCGATTTTGCCTAAACGTGCGGTTGCCGCAAAGCTACAGGGTGTTTCCATGGTGGTGCACTTTGATATTTCCGGTGACACCGGCGGCAAATATACGGTAAAAGTTCAGGATGGACGTTGTGAAGTCGAAGCAGGACATCAGGGAACAGCTACGTGTGTTGTCGAAGTTCAAGATAAAGTTTATCTGGATGTAGAACTCGGACGGATGAATCCACAAATGGCGTTCATGAGTGGCAAACTGAAAGTGAGCAACATCGGCGCAATGATGCAGTTTGTCAGTTTTTTCAGCAAAGTTACACCGGAACTTCTGAAGTCCGCACCTGTCGTAACTGTCGCACCTTCACCTGTCGTGTCGGAAGCTCCCGTTGAAAGCGTTTCCAATCTGTTCAAAATTTTACCAACACGGTTTCTGGCTGATCGCGCAAAAAATGGCACGATGCTGGTTCACTTCAAAATTTCAGGAAAAGAGAGTGGGGAATATTCAGTTCGCCTGGAAAATGGGAAATGTGAGGTAGAAAAGGGTTTGGTTGGAAAACCAACCTGTGTGGTTGATGTGAATGATCAGGCCTATCTGGATGTTGAACTGGGGCGCATGGAACCACAGGTGGCGTTCATGTCAGGAAAACTCAAGGTGGATAATATTGGTGCGATGATGCAATTTGTCACCTTTTTTGAACGGATCACTCCGGATGTTTTGAAACAACGACTTGGCGGAATCAATGAGCTGAAGTCCCCCGCAGTGGTAACAAAAGCGGAACCGACTCCGGAAAAAACAGTTCAGCCAGTTCCGGTAAAAGAAACGTTGAAAGTCGAAGAAAACGTTCAGGATATATTCAAAACATTGCCTAAACGTTTTCGTTCGGAAAAGGCCGATGGCGTTCAACTGACTCTCGGATATAAAATATCAGGAGAGAATGGCGGTGATTATTCGGTATTGATCAACAGTCAATCCTGTACCGTGGAAAATAGCCTCAAAGACAAATATGATTGTCTGATTGAAACGTCGGATGAGGTGTTTGTTGATCTTGAATTTGGCAGGATACAAGCTGATGCGGCGTTCACCAAAGGATTGTTGAACATCAGCAACATTGCGGTCAATATGCGGTATAATAAATTATTCAGTAAAATTGAGGCATGATTGCCATGAGAGAGCAGGTATCTGCTCTCTCATGTTTCAAGGGGAATTTGCTAGACCAGGGGCATTTGAAGCATGTCCAGGTACTGTTCATCGTCCAGGCGAAATACTCCTTCAACATCGCCCGGAATATTGACTCGAACCTTTTCAGGATCAAGACCGATGACCAGATAATTTTCTTCATCACATTGCAGAAAATAAAAAATAATCAGATTTTCCTGCATTTCCTCATAATAAAAACCTACTTTTAAAACCCCCGCATCAATCAGTTCTGACAACGTTTCCCGATATTCGTCATCTTTGTGACCGGGGATTTGACTGAAAGTTTCCCGATAAGGGAAGGTGTCTATGGCATATTCAAGAATCGCATCCTCCAAGCCATTCTCAACAGACACAGACTCAAAATTTTCCACCATGACATTGTCATTAATCAAATCCGTATCAAACTTCATGTAGTTCTCCATGAATAGTTAGTATGATGTTCCCCATCCACAAGATTAAAGGCAGTCCGGAAAATTGCAACCCTTTTCTTTGAACTCAAGCATAAGACTTTTACTCTAACGGGAGTTATTCTGTTTTCATACAGAAGGATGGGAGTTAAACGGTTTGTTCAGCAAAAAATAGACCGTTTGAAGGAAGGGCAGAGGGATGCTTTAGTTCCTGTGAGAATAACAGGGCCGAAGAAAGAATGGGGATTTCATCGACATGAGAGGCAGCCCATTGTTTCCATAACTGCCCAAGGGATTGTCCTGTCACAGGGTCAATCCAGTCGGGTGAAATTTCATTCAATGGCGCCATAACAAATCCACGGTTTTGGAAATCAGGGTGCGGGATATTCAGATTATCCGAGTTCCAGATCTGGTTTCCATACAGCAGAATATCAATATCCACGATGCGCGGTGCCCATTTATAAGTTCGAACTCGCCCCATCTGGCTTTCCACTTTGAGACATTGCTGGAGTAACAACTCCGGTGAGAATGTCGTGGAAGCGCGAACAACCAGATTGTAATAATCCGGTTGTTTCATCCCCATGTAAGGTTTGCTCTCATAGATTGAGGAAACCTGCTCGATTTGAATTGCCGACCGGGACAACAGGGTGATCGCCTGCTCCAGATGAGTCCGACGATCGCCCAGGTTGCTACCTAATCCAATAAATACGTTGATTGAAGGAAAATCAGGCATATCAATAATCATAAATTATAGAGAAGCGGCCAGAGTCGCACCGTCCTTAATGGCTCGTTTGGCATCCAGTTCTCCTGCCAGTTTGGAACCACCAATCAAATGCGTTTTCACATGTGCGGCCTCGAGTTCCGGTTGTAGTGACCGCTGAGATTCCTGACCAGCACAGACAATCACATTGTCGACTTCCAGCAATTGTTCATTGCCATTCACCGTAATATGAAAGCCGGCATCATCCACATAATTGTAGGTTGCCCCTGCAATCATCGTTACTTTTTTATGTTTCAGGGCGGTGCGATGGATCCAGCCTGTCGTTTTACCCAGATTTTTTCCCAACCCGGTAGCCTTACGCTGAATCAGGTACACCTTTCGCGCAGAGGGGGCATGTTCCGGTTTGATGCCCGCAATACCACCCCGTGCGTCAAAATTACTGTCAATCCCCCACTCTTTCATAAAGGCCTCAGCATCCAAACTCGATGATTTGCCGGAGTGCGTCAAAAATTCAGCCACATCAAAACCGATTCCACCCGCACCAATAATCGCCACAGAACCACCGACAGGTTTGTTGTGTAGCAGAACATCAATGTAAGACATAACTTTGGGATGATCGATCCCTGTGACAGACGGAACTCTTGGCAAAACGCCTGTGGCCAGAATGACTTCATCAAAACCCTGTTTGATCAGATCCTGTGCTGTGACTTTGGTATTGAGTTGAACATCGACTCCGGTTAACTCCAGTTGCTTTTTGTAATATCTCAAGGTCTCATAAAACTCTTCCTTGCCTGGAATTTTCTTTGCCATATTGAATTGTCCGCCAATTTCTGACGACGCGTCAAACAGAGTCACCATGTGCCCGCGTTGTGCCGCGATGGTTGAGCATGAAAGCCCTGCGGGTCCGGCACCGACCACCGCGATTTTTTTACGATTAATGGTTGGTTTGTAGGTCAGTTCCAGTTCAAAACAGGCACGGGGATTGACCAGACAGGATGCGCGTTTTGCTGAAAACACATGATCCAGACACGCCTGGTTGCAGGCGATGCATGTATTGATTTCGTCGGCTTTGCCCTCAGCGGCCTTGTTGACAAAATAAGGATCCGCCAATAACGGACGGGCCATGGAAACCATGTCCGCATCTCCGGATGACAGGATTTCCTCTGCGACTTCGGGGGTATTGATCCGGTTGGTTGTGACGACAGGAATGCCAACTTCTTTGCGAAGCTTTTTGGTCACTTTGGTATAAGCACCTCTGGGGACAACAGTGGCAATGGTGGGAACTCGGGCTTCATGCCAGCCAATTCCAGTATTGATGATGGTTGCTCCTGCCTGTTCAATGGCTTTGGCTAATTGGACAACTTCATCCCAGGTGCTACCGTTTTCAATCAGATCCAGCATGGATAAGCGATAAATGATAATGAAATTTTTGCCAACGGCCTTTCTGACCGCCTTGACAATTTCTACCGGAAATTTCATCCGGTTTTCATAAGTTCCACCCCATTGATCGGTACGCTTGTTGGTGTGTTCTACCAGAAATTCATTGATCAGATATCCTTCAGAACCCATGATTTCTACCCCATCATAACCCCCTAGTTTCGCGTATCTGGCACAGCGCGCAAAATCACGGATGGTTTTTGCAACACCACGAGTACTCAGCGCTCTGGGCTTGAATGGTGTGATCGGGGATTTGATGGCGGAAGGCGCTACACTCAGCGGTTGATAGCCATACCGTCCGGCATGCAGCACTTGCAGACAAATTTTTCCACCAGCGTCATGGACAGCTTTGGTGACTTTTCGATGACGGGGAATTTCGAGGGGATTGGATAGTTTGGACCCCAAGGGTGAGAGCCATCCGGGAATGTTTGGGGCAAAACCACCAGTCACAATCAAGCCGACACCACCTCGAGCCCGTTCCGCAAAATATTCAGCCAACTTGTCAAAATTTTTCGCGCTATCTTCCAGGCCCGTGTGCATGGAACCCATCAACACCCTGTTGCGTAACTGAGTGAAGCCTAGATCAAGCGGAGACAGCAAATGTGGATAATTGTTTTGACTCATGGAATACCCCCCAAAAAAAGGTTAATGAAAACATAACTCATCAATCGGCGGGCAATATAAAGGATACTTCGGGCGGTGTCAGGTTTAAAAACAGAATAAGTATGAAAAATTTGACACAACTTGAATGTTAACAAGAAGCTGTTAAGGAATTGATCCTTTCTTTTCCGATATGAACAAAAATTGTTTTTCAGGAGAAATAATGAAAGCAGAACACAACCGTGTATCCAAAAAAGCAATCCAGCTTTTTCTGGGAGGATTTTCCGGAATTCTGATCATCAGTGCATTGCTGATGATTTTCCTGGGGGATGCTGACGAAAATCATGACCTCACACTCATTGGTAAAGGACAAAATGTGGTTGTGCAGATTCATGATCCGCATTGACCCAAATGCCTTGAGCTCAAGCGGGTGGTCAACCTGCTAAAACCAGAGTATGAAGGAAAAATTCTGTTTCTGATGGCGGATATCACTTCTCAGGAAGGAAAATGGTTTGCTCAGTACCACGAGGTTCCAATCATCACACTCATGTTTTTTGGACCAGATGGTAAGCGCATCACCACGTTGCAGGGCGTGCAGACTGAAGACTTTCTGAGACGGGCCTTCAATAGGGTATTCAAAATTTCCGGATCCTGATTTCGAAAAAACTCATGTGTGAAAATAATGGAATGAGGTACTGTTTCCAGTTTTAGGCTTGTTTGGATCTATGTTAAAAATTGAAATGATTTCTGTTTTGACATTGGATTTGACATTCATGACCAGCAAATCAGAAGTTTCCATGATTTCAAACAAGCCACGTCCTGCCCCGCCTTTATGCTCATTGAGACTGCCTTCCTGCCCCTGGTAACAAGTTCTTAAATAATCCAGAATCGTTTGTCTGCCCAGGGCGCCAAATGGATCTTCAACAGAAACCGCCAGCAAGAGACCATCACACGCATAACGGAATCTTCCCTGTTCGTGTGTTTCCAACTGAACCGGAACAATTCTGGAAAGGTGGTTGTATTTCTCTCGTCCATGCAGATCTCGGGGAGCGTCATAAATTGCGTTCATGAGCAATTCTTCAGCCACCATGTTCGCTTGCGTGATGATCCGGCTTCGCAATCCGAGTTCCTTGAGATATTGTTCCATTTCCGCAATCAGTACAGGTCGATCGTTGCTGTTGATTACGGCATGTTCTTTGACTTCCACGCCCCAGCTTAGATATTTTTCCAAGCCGAACAGATCCGTATTCACCAGTTTGCTGACGGTGGTTAAAATATTTTTGATGGTGAACGTTCGATCGTCATCGCTGCGAGAAACTATGTTGCTCAAGAATGGATGCTCAAGCAGAATATTCCAGTAGTGCGAGGCGTTTTCGGAAGTCATGAACACTGTTTTAGCCTGAGAATTTCGTTCACAGGCCAGCTTTGCCAGAGAAATGAGATTGTTGTCGGCCAGCACAATATCATAGTTTTTTTGCTCAATCAGGGCCTGGCCTTCTTCATGCGTTGTCACAATGTCCAGATCAACACCTGTTCCTCTCAAGGCCATTTTCGCGATAATCTGTTGCTTCTTGTTGGTTTCACACAAGAGCACCCGTTTGCTTTGAATGGATTTTTCCGTATCATACAAGGATTTAATGGGTTCCATGAGTTCATCAATGTGGTGCACCTCTCGTAGCAATCCTCTTATAAAGGTACCCGGTTCATTGATGGTTTCAGTTCGAAGGATTTCTATCTGATTTTTGAGCGATACCCAATAATTTTCATAGATGTCCCTAAGCTTGTCCAGAAGCTGTCCCTTGACATCATTCAACTCTTCCAGTTTTTTATTACTGGCTGTCAGATGGGTATTTTGCTGTTCCAATTGATGCATGGATTCCTGAAGCTGCTGTGTGCGTTCCCGGACCTTGATTTCCAGATCAAGGGTAAAACTTAGATCATCCAGCACTGTTGCCAGGAAACCGGACAGGGTTTCGAGATATTCCTGATCTTCAGGCAGCAGATTCTCAGTGACAAGTCCCTGTATTTCAAAAATGGCACTTAGCTGGGATTTATAAACTATATCGAGGTGTAACAAATTCCCTTTGCTTTGATAACTGGAATTTTCAGAAATATTTACTTCCTGTAAAAATCCTTCCGGCATTTGGGCGTGAACGGAGGTCAACTCATCTTGATTTAAGGATAATAATTTCTGGATTTCCGAGGAACAAAGCTCCATCTCATAATGAACATACTCTGATTCACCTGAAGAGAGCCTGTGTTTATAGGCCCAGCGCAAGTGGCAATGTTCTGCCAGTTTGAGTTTTCGAATTGTGAAATAAAGCGCACGGGAAACAGCCTGAAAATGATTATCTGTCACCACCAGTTCTTTGGAACACAGCAATAGCAATTCCAGCCGGTATTTGGCTCCCGCCAGAAGTTCGCTGATATCAGAAAGTGTCAGGTGTGTTCTGATTCGGGCAATCAGTTCATCTCTGGAAAATGGTTTTACGATATAATCGTTGGCGCCCAATTCGAGTCCCTTGACCAGATCTTCCACCTGATTTTTTGCGGAAACCACAATCACGGGCAATAGGGTGGGATCATAGATTTCACGAATCCGCTGACACACTTCATAACCGCTCATTCCCGGCATCATCAAATCAAGCAGTACCAGATCTGGTTTGTGACTTTTGAGGATCTCCATGGCTTCGTAACCATTATCAACCGCCAGTACTTTGTAATGATAGAGCCGAAGCTGGTTTTTGAGCACCTCCAGATTGACCGGTTCATCATCCACCACCAGAATTGTTTTAGTATTGGTGTCGTCTGAAATCTCCGGAATCTGTTCTGAATCATCGATTTGCAAAGGGTGATATGCCACATGCGAAACAGAATTTTTTCCTGACAAGGTCTGTTCTGTCGCGACAGGAAGAGAAAACCAGAAAGTGGAACCTTCACCCGGTTTGCTTTTCAGGTGGATGGTGCTTTGATGCAGTTCAATCAGCTTTCTGGTCACTGCCAATCCGAGTCCTGTTCCGCCATAATGCCTGGCCGTGGAGCCATCGCCCTGCTTGAAGGTTTCAAAAATCTGCTCAAAGTTTTCTTCCAGGATACCAATCCCTGTGTCCGCAACATAAATTCCCACCCGACTGTCTTCGATGACAGCAGAAACCCGCACCTCACCCGCATGCGTGAATTTAAGGCCATTCCCCACCAGATTGGTCAGTATCTGCTGCAATCTGTTTTCATCGGCATCCAGCAAGGGCAAATTTTCAGGAATCTCACAATGAAGCTCAATGGGTTTATTTTTTATGAGTGGTCGAGACAGGGTAAACACCACATCCATGATTTCACGCAAATCGACAGATGTTCGCTGAAGTTCAATTTCCTGATTTTTCATTTTTGAGAAATCCAGGATATCATTGATCAGATTGGCTAAACGTCTGCCGCTCAGAACAATCATGTTCAGATTATGTTTCTGGCTTGGAGTCAACGGTCCGCAGGAACCCTCAATCAAGGCATCACTCAACCCGACAATCCCATTGATGGGGGTTCTGAGTTCATGCGACGTATTGGCCAGAAATTCATCTTTAAGTTTGTCGGCTTTTTTGAGGTTTTCCAAAGCTTCACGCTGACTTTCAACCAATGCGGACTGGGCTTCCATCTGTTCTTTGCGCGCCAAATTTTTTTCGTGTTTCAGCGTGTTGATTTTGTCTGCAAGAGCGAGTGACAGCAATACCACCTGCAACGCGGACCCGATCTGCATGCTGTATTCTGTCAGAAAGTTGGAGGGAATGGCCCCTGATGTTTTGAAGGTATACATCAAGGCGCCAACAAGAATAACCACAAAAGCCAGCAGATAATATCTTGCGGGAAGGTAGCCCTTTTTCAGACTGAGAAATCCGCTGATCAACAGCAGAGTCACAAAAATCCCGCCGGATGCTGACGCCAGCCTGACACTCACGGTATAGGGAATGAACAGGGTCGCGATCATCAGGAGTGCTCCTGCAAGGGCAACAATGGTCAATATCCGGTTGAGCCGTGGCAAGTTGTCTTTTAACTGGAGAAAATCCATGGAGAAAATGCCACCAAACAAGAGGCATCCTCCTACAAAAACAGGAAGACTCCGATTACCCCACCAGGGATAATCAGGCCATAAATACTCAAATCCGACTCCGTTCAAGGTCAGTTGAAATCCGGCAAACGCAGTGATGAAAGCCACATAGTACAGATAACTTTTATCGCCCACGCCAATAAACAGGAACAGATTGTAAAAGATCATGACGAACATGATTCCATAATACAATCCTAGGCCAAATTTTTCATTATTGATCTGTTCAAGCAGAGCGTGTGCTGTCCAAAGTCGCATTGGTAATTGTAAAGACCCCAGAGTTTCCACACGGAAATATAAAACGGTTTCAGACTTTGGCGGGAAATTGAGGGAGAATAGAAAATTTCTGAAATGAATCTCCCGTTGATGGAACGGAAAAATATCACCGGCCTGGCGCATGTGATACTCGCCGGTCTGATCAGGTGCATAGAACTGAATCTGATCCAGCAATGGATAAACAAATTCCAGGAACATCTCTTTCCATTCCCGCGATGGATTTGTTACAGTAAACCGGAACCAGTAGGCTGACTGTGTAAAACCAAAGTTGAGCGATTTGGCAGAATCATTGCGGACAAAATTTTTGGAAAAAACAGAATCGCTGATTTCAGCAAAGGTCCATTGATGCTGTGTATCTTCCACCCAGTCCACCAACGTATCGACCTCATAGGAAGGCTCCGGGCCAAGGTCAAGAACAGATGCCCGGACCTGACCGTGCATTGCCAGGAAGGCTCCCAAAATAAATATTTGTATGATTCTTGTCACGTCGTCACTCCTGCTTGACTGCTATGCCCTGATACATATACCCCGCCCATTTGGGCACACCTTCGAGATAAAACCGTTTCAGGGAATCAATCGTATTGAATTGCCGCGAAATGATCTGAACAATATCCCTGTTCAAATGACAACCATCCCCGACTTTTTTTTGAAGAGGGGTCAGTCGATGTTGCCATTTTTGGACAGAGGGTTCCTCACTCAATCCATGTTCCATGAAAAAAAAGCGCCCTCCAGGTTTCAATAACCGAAACACTTCCCGGAGTGCACGATCCACTTCCTGAATGCTGCATAACGTCCAGGTGCTCACAATACAATCAAAGGAGTAATCGGCAAGAGGGATATTGTTCCCGTCAAGTGTTTCCACTTTTACTGTTTTGCCACTTTGTTCGATGCGTTTTGAGGCGAGATGATGCATTCCCGAGTTATTATCAATGGTCGTCAGGACTTTGACATGTTCAGGATAGTGGCGCAGATTCAGTCCTGTGCCAAAACCAATCTCCAAAACATTTCCGCTGACATCCTTCAATAATTCCTGCCTTAATTGTCCTAATGTCCCGGATGACATGGTATAATCCATTAAAACCGGAAAAACATAGCGTGAGTAAATTCCCATTGAGTCCCCATCAAAATAATTGTTCAGGTAATATTTATTCGGTTATCGACTCAAGTCTGTTTTGTCAATTGAAACTTGTCATCAATACAATAACAGAACACAGGACAACCACAGAATAATCGCTTGAGCCTTCTGCGTTCATTGCTATAAGAGTCGTTTCCATTTTTTTATTTCTATACTTTTCCTGATTTGTAAGCGCTATGATCACTGTTGCCAACCTCAGTATCAATTTTGGACACAAAGTCCTGTTTGAAAATGTAAGTCTCAAGTTTGACAAGGGTAAACGTTACGGGCTTGTGGGCTCTAACGGTTCCGGAAAAACCACTTTTCTCAAAATTCTTGCGGGCGATGTTGCCGCTGGTGATGGGCAGGTCGTGATTCCTCAAGGTCTCAAGGTGGGCGTGTTGCGTCAGAATCATTTTGAATATGAAGATTCCATGATTCTGGATGTGGTTCTGCAGGGAAATCCTGTGTTGTGGAGTGCACTCCAGGAAAAAGAAGTATTGCTCCAACATCCTGAACTGGATCATGAGGGGGGACATCGGCTGGGGCATCTGGAGGAAATCATCTTTGAACAAAATGGTTATGTCGCCGAATCATTCGGTGCCGAACTGTTGAGTGGCCTGGGTATCCGTGAAGAATATCACCGCAGACCGATGCGTGCCTTATCCGGTGGCTTCAAACTCAGGGTGCTTCTTGCTCAGACCCTGTTTCAGGAACCTGAACTGTTACTGCTCGATGAGCCCACCAACCATCTGGATATTCTTTCAATTCAATGGCTGGAACAATTCCTGATCAATCAATACAAGGGAATGCTGATCTTTATTTCCCATGACCAGAGTTTTCTTAACAGCGTTTCTACTCATATTGTGGATATCGATTATGAAACCATGATTCTCTATCATGGAAACTACGATTATTTTATGGAGGCCAAAGCGCTGGCCATGGAACAACGGTTGAAAGAGATCGCCAGTCAGGAACGGAAAATCGCGGATATGCAATCGTTTGTGGATCGTTTCAAAGCCAAAGCCACCAAAGCCCGTCAGGCACAGTCACGTATCAAGCAAATTGAAAAAATTGAAATTCCACCAATCAAACGCTCCTCACGGGTCATGCCTGTTCTTAAATTCGAACAAAAACGTCCCTCAGGAAAAACTGTTCTTGAAATCAAGCATATCAATAAAAAATTTGGTGATGTCTCTGTGCTCAAAGATATTTCCTTTACCGTAATGAAAGGCGAAAAAATCGCGATCATCGGCCCCAATGGAATTGGAAAATCGACCTTGCTTAAAATCATTCTGGACGAAATCAAACCCGATCACGGACAGTTTCAATGGGGGTATGAAACGTGGTGTTCTTATTTTGCCCAGGATCATCATGAACAATTGAACACCCAGATGAACGTCTATGAATGGCTCTATCAAACCGCACCACAGGAAACCATCGGCACCATTCGGGGAACCTTGGGCAAAGTCTTATTTTCAGGGGATGACGCGATAAAATCAATTCAGGCGTTGAGCGGAGGCGAAGCCGCACGGTTGTTGTTTGCCAAGATGATGCTGGAAAAATCCAATGTACTGATTCTTGATGAACCCACCAACCACATGGATCTGGAAGGTGTTGAAGCCCTGGAGGACGCGCTTGTGGAATATCCGGGAACGTTGCTGTTTGTAAGTCATGACCGCCATTTTGTCACCGCGCTGGCAACCCGGATCATAGAACTCACTCCAACCGGCGCGATTGATTTCAATGGTTCTTATACCGAATATCTGGCTCGACAGGGAAAAGATTATTTGAACCGCCAAAATCCAATCAGTACCACTCAAAGTTCCAAACCCAAAACATCCGCGGGATCGGCACTTTCTCACGAAGAACGGAAGGAACTCAAAAAGGAGTCTGTCAGAATCAATAAGCAACTGGATAAATTTTCTGGAATCATTGAAACTTTGGAGAAAGAAATCAAACAATTGGAAGATATTTTTTCAGATGTGAATTTTTATCAGAACAGTTCCCTGGAGGATGTGGAAAAAATTAATAAAACAAAAACACGGCTCGAAAACAAACTGGAAGAACAAATGCTGGAATGGGAATCCCTGATGAAAGCCCGTGAGGCTCTGGATGAAAAACTCGGGATAGAAGGTGACGTGGCATCATGAGCGAACAATTACAAAAACCTTTCTGGGAAACCAAATCCATGCGGGACATGACCCCCACAGAATGGGAACAGCTTTGTGACGGTTGCGCCATTTGCTGTCTGCACAAGCTTGAAGATGAGGATACCGGAGAAATTTGCTATACCCGCGTGGCTTGCCGTTTATTGGATCTGAATACCTGCCAATGCCAGGACTACCCCAACCGTTCCAAAAAAGTTCCAGGCTGTGTGATGTTGTCGCCAGATTGCCTGCCTGCCTGGATTCCTGACACATGCGCCTATCGTGTGTTGGGCTCAGAACAGCCTCTGCCCTGGTGGCATCCTCTGGTTTCCGGCGACCGTCAAACGGTGCGCCAGGCGGGAATATCCATTGGGGAAAAGGCCATCTCTGAACAATACATCAATCGAAACGAGCTTCAGCATTATCTCTGGGAAGAATAAGAAGATGAACTTATCAGTTTTTGGCGTGACAGATACCGTGGAACAATCCACTGGATGAAGAAACCGGCAAACACGGTGAGACCGTAATACCATAAAAATTCAGGGATTTCCCACTCCAGCTTGATTTTCCCACCAGCCCAGCTTCCATAAAAATGTAGCCACTTCATGACAGAAAACCATAGATTCAGTGTGAATTCTGTGATTTGGAACAGGGTTTGTTCCAGCCAATGATTTGGAATTGTCTCAAGATGCAATGTGCTTACTCCCAATGTTATGAGGCAAACAGGCAACACAAACACTCCCAGAACAGGAATCATGACAAGATTCATCCAGAATGATTCCAGTGAAACATATTGAAAATACCATGCCGTCACAGGCCATAAACCAAGACTGACCACACCTGTCACCCAGAAACTGCTCCAGCAATATCGCAGGATTTTATTGAGAGGATGGGCAGAAAATGACACCATTTTCGACAGAGGCGAAAACAGAAGGATGTACAACACCGCGGTGAAGGATAATTGAAATGAAATGTCATACATGGCAGTTGGGGACGCAACCAGAAAAATCACGGCGGTGACGCTCAGAATATCCAGTGAGCGATGATGATACCCCGCAAACCAGCGAACACAAACCCAGAAAGTGATCATGACTGCCGCCCGCAGAGCTGGTACCGGAAATCCCAGAAATCCGACATATCCCCAAATCAGACCCAGGCTGACAAAATGGCATCCCTGCAGGAAATGAATGGTCGATAACAGCGGCTGAATCCGTTTGCCGATTTGAATCACCATGAACAGACATAACCCGTAAATCAGTCCGATATGCAATCCGCTGATGGCTAGGATATGCGCCATGCCGGTTTCGTTGAAAACCTGACGGGTTTCTGGAAAATAACTTCGATGAGCCAGGGTGAGGGGAAGATAGATTGATGCGGCTTCCGGTGAGAGATAAAATTGAGCACGGTTGATCAGGCGTGCGCGCAAACTTGATAGCTTTTGAGACAAAATACCGGTGGGTTGTGTGACCTCATGGAACTGTGCGGATTTCAGCACAACATCGAGACGGTGCCTGTTCACAAGAACCGAGGTCGGCACACCGCTGAACTGAAAATGCTTTTTATAATAAAACCGTTTTTTTTGTCCCCGGTAAGGAAAACGCAGGAGCATCTCCTGAAATGACGCGGACTGGTCATGAGCCACTACCTGGACATTTTTCAAGTGCAACCGTAGCTCATTTTTTTCCTTGTCCGCAGTCAGGATTGTTCCACGAAATATTACAGGAATTTGTTGTTGCGTTTGCTCAATCAAATGTTGATGCCACTCAGGGATTTGAAAAAAGAATTGATACATCAAAAAAATAATGCCAGAGGCAATGAGCATGGCAATCAGATATACCCGAAAGCGAAAACTCCATAGAAGTGCCAACAATCCGCATGGAACAAGCCAGATCAACTGCATGATAAAACTATAAAGAAATTACTGATAAGTGTTTGTCTGTAACCAGACATTATTGATGCTTACGAGGACAATGAACGAATAAACCCATAATTTGACTCTTATGTTGAATGCAAGCATAAAAAATAAAAGCATCTTCAAATAGTCATAGCACATGAGATAATTTTCATCCAAAGCATGTCAACCCAAGAACTTACCGTGGTGGGCTATTCCATGATCGTACCTCAACTCCATGAAAAAATGCTTTATCATTTTTGTATTGTTTTACTTTTGGGAATCATGATGATTCCGGTTGGAACTTCAATAGCTCAGGAAGTTCCAGAAAAAGAAAATTGTGATAAATTGAACAATCCCCAGACTTATGAAGAAGTGATTGCCTTGCGTTACTGCATCAAACATCTCAAAGATCCAAGATCTCCAAGAAATCGTGCGAAACTGGCAAAAAAGCAATATGAGGGTTCTCTGCGGGTGAATGAAGCTCTTAAAAATCAGAGGGAATGTGTGCCAACTCCACAAGTTCCATGCGGACCGAAAAAAAAGATCAAACCCAAGCGTCCTCACGATTTTAGCTATGAAGCCTCTGTAAAAATGGTGGAAGACGTGAAAAAAACGTTACCCTGTATGCCGACTCCCGAGGTACCCTGTCCTGAAGTGCCACCGCAACCACCAGTACAAACAATTTCCGGGGGGAATATGAAAACTGATAACAAACAGGAAAAAAAGGCGGAGTGATCTTATGCAAAACTCCATGAAATTAATCATTGAAGATATCATCTTTGGCCCCTTGATCTGGTGTATTTTATTGGGCCTGGTGGTGATATGGCCGTTCAGTTCCAAAGAAACCCGAATACAATCGAAATATAAAGTAGTTTTAATGTTATGGGTTTCTCTCATGATTTGTTCCAGCAATGGATTCTATTTTTTATTTTCATATCCTTTACGACAGATGATACCTCCCAACGCTAAAAAACATGCTGACGCGATTATTGTCGCATCAGCAGGCGTCTATGATTCCGGTGCGCCCTCACCTGGTTCTACCTTGCGGGCTCATGCCGCAGCACAGTTATACCTTGAAAAACGGGCACCACTGGTCATTGTGGCTGGAGGTGTCACGGAACCTTACAAACCACCTGTGGATACCAAGGGAATACATATCATTCTTAAGGGAATGGGGGTGCCTGAAGATCATATTTTGATCGAAAACCAATCGGTCGATACACACATGAACGGGATTGAAACCGCAAAAATTCTGAACAAACTAAATCTCAAAACGATTATCCTGGTTTCTCATGATTATCATTTGCCCAGACTGGTGGCCGTGTTTGAAAAGCTCGGTTTTGAGGTTTATACCTTTGCGGCAAATCAGGCAGTATTGAGGGAATATGACCCCTGGTGGGTTTATTATTTTGACTGGCGTAATTTCAATAATCTCAAAACCATAGCCCATGAATATATGGGATTGCTCAGCTATAAATTCATGGGCCGGATTTGAAATATCACTGGGGTGTCAGGGTTACGGTGATGGGATCAGCCTTGAAACCAAAATCCTGATTTTTGAAACATGGGCGCCACCCACACCAACTGATCACTGGAATTTGAACAGTCCAGTTCAATGCCCCTCCCTGGTACGTCATCGTACTCAAGCTGGCAGTTTCTTTTTTTTCTTTGTTCCATTGTGAGGTTCCTGTGTCAGGAAGCAGGTTATTAGCAGCAATCTGTACACCACCAACGAGTGGGATCCACCAAGGAACTTCCAGCACCTGGCTATCAATATCCATGAAAACGGAATCCTGAGCCGTCAATGGTGCCGCTAGTGACAGCGTATCATTCATGCTGGGACTCCGTTCACTGGGATAGTTTTTCTGGGTGACAGCACCACTACTATGATACACTCCAATTTTTTTGACCTCAATTCGACGTTCCCAACAAATCATACTCCATGCGGTACAAACACTGGGAATTGACATGCTCACACCCAGTTGTTTTTTAACCATCACGGTATCTGCGGCTTGAACCCACTCACTGTTTTCCGCACTTCCATCTGTCATAGACGCTCTCACCCATAACCGATAGTTTGTATTTGAAAATACAGCGGAATAGTCCAATACTTTGACCCACGAATTACTGCTGATTTGCTCTGTTGTTCCATTGCATCCCTGTGGATTGGGATTCCCCTCTGTACAGGCCTTCAGTTCATAGCGAATCAATGCTGTGCTCACCAGCGTGTTGGTGGTTGTCCGGCTAATCGGACTCACATAAGCATGGATTCCATTAACATCCACTTTACTTTGACTCAAGGTCGGGTTTTGCAAAGTGAGTTTATTGGTCGTGACATTACTACAGAGCGGGGCTCCATGATTAACGTTCCCGTCTGTCGTTTCCAGTTGCACACAATAATAATACTGTGTGTTGGGATTGAGGGATGTTGCGGAATGATTGACGGTTCCTGAAAAAATGGCTGTTTTTGTCACTGGAGTTGTGGTGCAGGTGCCATTGCTGAATTGATTTGGCAAACAAACCAACACCTTGGACCGCAATTTCTTTTGATCAGGTGATGTCGGATCAATCTTCCAGGAAAAATTAATGCTGTTGTGCGTTACCGTTGGGGTCCCAACCCATGTGGGTGGCGTTATATTCAAGCTTTTAGTCACCACAAGTTCACAGTCCCATGCTGTTGGAGGAGGTGTGTTCAGCAAATTTACACCTGTTCCCGGAACACCAGCTCTCATACAAAAATAATATTGTTTACCATAGCCTTGCAATGTGGGGGTTGTGAACGTTTTAAGCGTGGGTTGACTGGTTGTTGTACCACGATTGATCTGGTTATCTTCAATAATCGTCTGATTGAGTGCTGTTCCACAACGGAAGTGACTGTAATCATACTGGTCTTCACTACAAACTTCGATCTGGTGCCGAATTTCAGGAACCAGATTGACGGAAGTCCAACTTGGACGCCATTGAATACTAAAATTTGTGTAATTGATGGTTAAAGTTGATGTCACAATGGTTGGATCCCGAATTTCCTGACTCATAGATGTTAAGGGTTGGCAGATCCAGTCACTGTGAATTGTTGCTGTTAATTCCGCACGCATGCAGAAATTATACGTTGTTCCCCATACCAGGTTGAAGCCGGGAACATCTGTAGCGGGTGCGATGTTGGTGCCTGTAGGCACATTGGTGTACTCCTTTTTTGCATTGGTCAGACAAAATTTATGCACCGCATCATAATTATTGTTTGTGCAGACTTTGAGAACATGCACCACATCAGGGCGAACATTTGCGGCAGGACTACGTTTCCACTCAATTTCAAATTTGGTATCTGTGGACGTTGCATTGGTGATTGTGGGTGGGGTTAGACCTGATATGGGCAGGTGGTATTCAATACATTTCTGATTTTTAGGTTGTGATTCCCACTTGGCGGATAACCAGGGATCATTATTTTTTAATGGATCACAAGCCCCCAGATTCATTAGGGATAGTTCCTGTTGACCATCCAAAAATCTGGCTCTGGATTCAATTCTAACCGTATAATCCTGATTGGCATCCAGGTTATGATAGTCAAAACTGGTTGCGGTCGGAGGGAGTGTGGTTGCTAGCGTTTTGATTTCAGCAAGATTCAGTGCTCTGTTATAGATCATCACTTCATCCATATGACCATAAAAGGGCGCTGTATGATTGGCCTTTGCGCCAATATATAACTCTGAGGCAAAGCTCTGGGTTCCTGCTCTGGTGATATCATTGCCTTGTTTATCGCCATTCACATACACACGAAATTTTGTGCCGTCCCAGGTAAACGCAAGGTGATACCAGGTGTTGGCGAACCAGAAATTGGTTGCGGTTGATACTGCGGCTATATTCACACCATTGACATTGGGAAAAAGACGAATGGTTCCTGACTTTTTATGAAACAGAATGTGAGGTCGTCCTCCTTGTCCCCAATGCAGAAAAAATTGCTGAGGAGAGTCAACCGTCATATTGTCTTCCGGTTTCATCCAGAACGCAAAGGTGTATGCTGCCGTTGGAACTTCAAGGGTTGTGGCCTGTAGATATCTGTTTTTTCTGGACTTCGGATCTTTTCCAAAGGCAACTGCCGTATTGGTATGCCCATATCTGTCATTGACGCCCAGTGTGTTTACCAGCGTTCCATGTTTGTTATTTCCACTCAAATCAGTAGCATCGTTATTCAGTGGGAAATATGCCACCAGTCCATCCAATAGATAATTTTCCGGGCAGGATGTTCCTTCACACAGAAAAATAAACTGTTTGGCATTTTGAGTTCGATTCCAGGTCACACTCAATGATTCCTCGGTACGAATCTGGGAACCATTCCATTCAGGACGAAATTTTTCAATGGGTTGATTAAAATGATAAACCAATGTGGTGTTCCCATCAATATCCTGCATGTTGTTGTAGGCAATTTCTGACTGATGAAGATTACGCTGATACACACGTTCTTTCAAAATGGGTTCTTTATTTTCCCATAAGTTGTAACGGTTGGCCAAAGTATTGGAGGAGACTTGTGGTGTTGAGTTGATTAAAAGTGTGTTTGTTCGTGACCGCTCCATTGGAATGTCAATTTTTTCACGGTTGGTTTGATATTGTTCGGCAGTGTGCTGCTCAATCTGTGCCCCGCTACGCACTTGACTCAAGTCCTTATGGTTGGAGTTTTGATACAAAGTTCCCTGAACTTCGTTAAAACTGAATTCATCCCAGATTGCGACCCTGTAATTGATGTTGTTCCGGTCTGAAGAATACGTGTTGGCACCAATCCGGACTTCGTAAGTTCCTGCGGGTAATCGCATGTTTTCATGCAGATCCCAGTGGATATCTTCCACCCACCAGTTACCAAGATTAAAGGCTTCCTTGGGACATGCCTGTCCAGAAAGCAAGGCTCCGCTGTCTAACGGAGCAGATTCCTCACTGGAGCATTCTGGAAATGTTGACACTCCCAAATGCCCACCAAGAGCATTACTGGAATAATTTCCCGGGAATGTACGGTTTCCCCAGAAGATATAGGGAGAATCGCCTTTATCCGGAGTCCCCATGAGATTTTTCAGACTTGTATCAAACAAATCATAGGATTCATTTTCATTGACAGGAAGCTTCAGATAAAGATCCAGATTAGGTTCATTATTGCTGACATATTTCCTCTGGCTCGATGCGGGATGTCTCATTTCCCAAAATAAACGAACCCTCAATTGTTCAATCCCCACACTGGTCACATCGTCGCCACCACCATTCTCATCAATACGATTAGGACCGGGCGCATAAAAAAATCGATCACTCTCATTCCAGATGATTTGCTGTCCCAAAGCGTCTTTCTTTTCAAAAGTACTGAGCAATTTACCGGTGTCATTGTTGGACAACCAGGCCAGTAAGCCACTTTTTCTGTTATTCAATAATACTTTGGTGTCCAATTCCAGAGCTGAGATCCGATAATGTCCAACAGCTTTGACCAATCCATCCAGACGTAATTTAGTGTTGTCAATATAGCGTCCAACATCAGGAATCACTTTGGTAACCAGATCTGAATCAGTTGGATTCACTTGATTGGAACATTGCTGTTCCTGATTTGTCCAGACAGTCGCATAGGGGATGGGCGCAGGAGTGTTCTGAAAATGCTGGTCATTGTATTTATAGGGATTCGGAATCCAGTTTGCTGGTGCTGCTTTTTGATAACAGAACGTATGACCCCATTTATCAATCAACTGGGTTCGTGATAAATAAGCCCCTTGCAGTGCCTGGAGCGAATCAGGAAACTGGCCATATCGCCAATAATAACTGAGAAGTGTTTGCTTGATCTGCTCCAGACGGTCCTCAGTGATGTTTTGCACAGTCCGGTCTTTTTGAATTTTGCTGATAATTGGAACGGCAATGTTGACGCCTACAGAAAGTCCAATCAATGCGGCCAATATCAGAAAAAAGCCAAAACCTGATGGCTTACGCCTTCTGCCATTTGTTGTTTCCATATCAAAAACTCCCCGCAATGTCAGAAACGCTGATGCCGCCATCGTCTCCACATGTATTATCAGTACGGTCTGGACCAACGCTATAAAACTGTCTGGCACCTTCGCTCCATTGAAACCAGTTTCCCCATTGATCCTGACCATGAAAAAAACCTAAAGCGCCCCCGCTTTGAACATTAACTTCATTGATTGCCAGATTACTGATCGTGCAATTTCCTCCTGCCCGTTTTGCGTCAAGTTCTGTAAATAAATTTGGATTGGTCATGCGCACCTGTTGAACCACTTCCATGATTGAGCCAAGACGCTCAAGAGTATCTGTTTGAATACCGCGGGCTGTGTTGACTGAAGAAATATTCAAAAACAAATCATCCCCACACGGTGCTGTCGTCGCGCACGCAACCAGACTGGTTTCATCGGCTGTATTTCGACCCGGCGAAAACAGTTTTGCTGTCTGAGTCACACGTAAATCATACAAGCCTGCCGAGACCATTGATAAGGCGGTACAACTGTTTGGCGCAATTTTACAACCTGCCGGCGAACAATCCTGAGGACAGCCCTGAAATGTCGCATACTGATAAGGCGCACTCCAGGAATCTGTGGTGATACTGGTTAAAGCGCCTGAAAGATAAGGACCATTCCATTCAGCAGGATTAGGATTAGGAATTTGTTGGAGCGCTGTTAGCCCTTGTGCTTCTACTGGAAAAGTTCCTGTATCTCTAAAATATGTCACCAAAGCGGTTTCAATATTTTTCATTTCACTAATGCTGGATTGAGTTTCCAGGGTTCTGTTGACATTGTTTGCCAGGGGGGCCGCTGTTCCCACCAAAATAGACATAACACCCAGACTGATGACAATTTCCATTAATGAAAAACCTGTTCTGAAACGCTTCATACCTTCTCCCTGATTAAATTTTTCTGATTAGATTTCTTACAGCATTGCGCTATTGATGCCAATCTATGATTGATATAACATGTTCAATCAAATGGCGTAAGTCCTCTAATAAAGAAAAATTTCAATTTAATATTATTTTTATTACAAGTTCAGGCAAATAAATTGTTGCCAACCGGACTGTTCTAATCTGCAATGGTAAGAGCTATTACGATTGGCTTTTGTTTAATATATTGAATTTGTTGATGACTATGGGTTGGCGGCGTGAAACATTATGCATTGCAAATAGCAATTCTGATAATTTTATTGGCAAACTACGTGAATGCTACAGTTCAAAAATCTGGATTATGCAAATGAGGGGTTCAGACGGAAAAAGCAGAAATGCTATTTCCATCTGAAGTTGTCGTGTCAGAGAGTAGGATAATTCTCGTTCAGCAGGCTTTCAGGAAGGATAAAATATTCTGTGCAATGGTTTCGGCGGTGAAGCCATATTTTTCCGCAAGAAGCTCACCGGGGGCTGAGTCTCCGAAATCGTCACGTCCAATCACATGATCGGCATAGCGATACCAGGGAGTTGTGGAGCCAGCTTCTACCACAATGATTTTTGCAGAGGCTGGTAAGACTGTTTTCCGGTATTCTTCCGGTTGTTCAAGAAACTGCTCGAGACAAGGCATGGATACATGCCGAATTCCAGTGCCCTTTTTATTGATTATTTTGCACGCCTGTTGTGCCGGGCCGCTTTCAGCACCCGTTGACACAAGCACAGCCTGAAGCGATGTCGCTGGTTCTGAAACAATGTATCCACCTTTGGCAATCATGGCAGGATCAAACGTTTCAGATTGCTCAATGGTCTCTGTATTTTGTCGGCTCAACAACATTGCATAAGCACTTGAATTCGAGGCACCAAGACATTGAGTCCATGCGACAATTGTTTCCACGGTATCTGCGGGACGCCATACCTTTAAATGAGGTATCAACCGGAGTACCCATGTGTGTTCCGTTGGCTGATGGGTTGGACCATCTTCACCGACCCAAAAAGAATCGTGGCTTAGAATGAACACTGTGGGAATTCTTGAAATCGCGGCAAGACGAATGCTTCCGCGCATATAATCTGAAAAAACAGAAAATGTACTGCAGTATGGTTGCCATCCACCAAACAGGTATATTCCGTTACAGATGTTGCCCATTGCATGTTCCCGTATTCCAAAATGAATATTACGTCCGGCAAACGATGGATCCGGCAGACTGGCGGACGCTACTGAGGCAGGAAGAATACTTGTTTCCTTGTCAATCAGGGTTTTTGTACTTGGTTCCAGATCCGCGGAGCCACCTACAAACCATGGAAGTCGTTCAGAAAGTTTCTGCATGACTTTGCCTGATAGATTGCGGGTAGCGTCTTTTTTTTCCGGAATGTCTTTCAGCAGTGATTCCAATAAATCATCCGGAACTTTCAGATTCCATTGAGTATCCCATTGTTCAGCTTTGTCAGGAGAACTATTGCGCCAATTCTTGAAAGTCTGATTCCATTCAGTATAGATTTCCAGATTTTCCTGTTTTCGTTGGTCAAAGACCTTCCTGACAGCATCTGGAACAAGAAATGTTTCATTGGGCAATCCAGCCTGTTCCTTGGCCGCCTGGATTTCAGGATGTCCGAGAGGCGAACCGTGTGCTGCTGATTTTCCTGCTTTGGTAGGAGCACCTTTGGCAATTGTTGTTTTTGCGATGATCAGGGAGGGCTTCAGAAATTCATTTTGCGCGTTTCTGATACAATCCGCAATTTGCTCCTGATTGTGCCCATCACAATGCTGAACATGCCATCCCAGTGACTCAAACCGTTTGCCGGTGTCTTCATTCATGGAAAGTTTGGTACTACCAGCAATGGTGATATTGTTACTGTCATAAATCGCGATTAAATTTCCAAGTCCCCAAAGTCCGGCTAACGCGGCGGCTTCAGACACAACACCTTCCTGCATGTCGCCATCTCCGCACAACACATAAACACGGGAATCTATCAAGGTTGTATCCTTTGTGTTAAACCGTGCGCCAGTCATTTTGGCGGCGAGGGCCATCCCAACACCATTGGAAAATCCTGCGCCCAACGGACCTGTTGTGCATTCAACACCTGGCGTTAAACGATATTCAGGATGTCCGGGTGTGATGCTTTCCCATTGACGGAATTGCTTCAGGTCCTCGAGACTGATTTTATAGCCTGCCAGATGGAGCATGCTGTATAATAATGTTGATGCATGCCCTATGGACAATACAAAACGATCCCGATTGACCCACTGTGGGTCTTCAGGATTATATCTCATAAATTGGGTCCACAGGACAAAGGCGATATCCGCTGTGCCCATTGGGGCTCCGGGATGTCCTGAATTAGCTTTTTGAACAGCGTCCGCCGCAAGAAAACGAATGGTGTTTACGCATTGTTCACGAAGTTCGGAAGAAACAACAGTCATAGATTCCATCTGAAAAAGGTGAATAAGGAATGTAAAATAAAGGAGGGAGGGGATTTTTTGTTCACATGACAGTACCACAAACTGTCATGTGAGTCTGAAATTAAGGTTAAACCAGTTCTTCTTCTTCGTAAGTATCTGATTCTTCCAATTGATCTGCGGCAAATTCATAACCGATATTTTGTGTGGTAAAATATCCTGTTCCCGCAGGAATGAGGCGTCCGAGAATGACATTTTCCTTCAAACCACGGAACGTGTCATATTTCCCGGCAAGTGCGGCATCCGTTAATACTTTAGTGGTTTCCTGGAACGATGCAGCCGAAATAAACGAATCGGTGCTCAGGGCCGCCTTGGTGATTCCCAGAAGAACCGGTCTTGAGGTCGCAGGTCGCATGCCTAGTCCCATCAACTTCTGATTTTCCTGATGAAATTTCATTTTGGAAATGACTTCACCAATCAGAAAGGTTGAATCACCAGGATCAGCGATATAAACCTGTCGTAGCATTTGACGAACAATAACCTCGATGTGTTTGTCATTGATGCTCACACCTTGAAGGCGGTAAACCTGCTGAACTTCGTCCACCAGATACTTCTGCAATTCCTTGGTACCCTTCACCGCCAGAATATCATGAGGATTCGGCGAACCATCAATCAAAGGATCTCCAGCCCGGACGTATTCTCCAGAGTGAACCGTGATATGACGACCTCGTGGAACCAGATATTCCTTGGCTTCCCCTTTTTCATCTTCAGGTCGAACGATAATGCGTTGTTTACGCTTCATATCCGTACCAAATTCCACGATCCCGTCAATTTCAGAGATAATTGACTGATCTTTGGGAGATCGTGCTTCAAACAATTCAGCAACACGAGGCAAGCCTCCTGTGATATCCTTGTTTTTCGCAAGTTCTCGTGGAATTTTTGCTAAAATATCTCCAGCAAAAATTTCCTGGCCATCTTCAACGACCAGTTCAGCCTTGAGTGGTAACGTAAATTCAGCTTCAGTCGCGTTTTGACGAACAACCGGGCGCTTCCGTTCATCCTGAATAATGATGGATGGACGAATCTCAGGATTTGGTGATTCCTGAATCACTTTTCTGGATACCCCGGAAACTTCATCGACTTGTTCCTTGAAGGTTTCACCTTCAGTGATGTGATTGAATTTCACAAAACCGGTTACGTCACTTAGAATTGGCACAGAGAACGGATCCCATTCTGCAATCTGTTGTCCCTGTTTGACAGGTGTCCCCGGAGGATATTTGATAATTGCTCCAATTGGTAACGGATGGCGTTCTTTTTCCCGTCCATTTTCATCAACGATTACAGCCTCACCTCTTCGTCCCAGAACAACCCAGTTTCCATCACGGTTTTGAACTTCTTTCAATTCGTAAAATTTCAAAATCCCGCTGAATTTACATTCCCAGGTGTTTTGTTCCGCTCGTCGGCTTGCGGTTCCACCAATGTGAAAGGTTCTCATGGTTAACTGTGTTCCAGGTTCACCGATACTTTGAGCGGCAATCACACCCACGGCCTCACCCATGCTGATGATATGACCTCGTGCCAGATCCCGTCCATAGCAGGATTGACAAACGCCTCGAGGTGTCAGACAGGTCAACACGGAACGTATTTTGATTCGTTCAATACCGGTTCTTTCAATTTTTTCCACAACCGCTTCCGTGACATCCTCGCCAGCATGGATAATCACTTCATCAGGATTTTCCGGATTATAGACATCTTCCAGGACGACTCGCCCCAGGACACGATCGCCCAGAGATTCAATAATTTCGCCAGACTCTATCAGGGCATTAATCTCGATACCGTCCACTGTACCACAATCGTGTTCCAGAATAACAGCATCCTGGGCAACATCCACCAGACGACGTGTGAGATAACCGGAGTTTGCTGTTTTCAGCGCTGTATCCGCCAGACCTTTACGGGCACCATGTGTTGAAATAAAATATTCCAAAACATTCAGACCTTCACGGAAGTTTGCTGTGATCGGACGCTCAATGATCTCACCGGAAGGTTTTGCCATCAAGCCTCGCATTCCAGCCAACTGCTTCATTTGTTGACTGCTTCCACGAGCACCGGAATCAGCCATCATGAAAATTGAATTCACCCGGCGGTTTCCTTCTTCATCAATCGTCTCATCAGACAGAGTGCTGAGCATTTTTTCAGCGATTTTTTCTGTTGCGCGAGCCCATACGTCGATCACCTGATTATATCGCTCGCCATCAGTGATCAAACCATCCTGATGTTGAGTGTTGATTTCGTTAATTTTTAACTGGGCAGTGTTGAGCATTCCCACTTTTTCCTGTGGAATAACCATGTCTCCCATGCTGATGGAAAAACCTGCACGGGTCGCATAGGTGTATCCCAGTTTTTTAATATCATCGAGCATCTTGACCGCTTTTTTATTGCCCGCGCGCCGATAGGCGATATCCACTAGTTCGCTCAACTGTTTTTTCTTCAAGTGCCTGTTGATGAATTCAAAAGGAACTTCTTCAGGAATCACCATGGACAGAATAACTCGACCGACGGTACTTTTGATCATTTCATTATTGATTCTCACCGTAATTTCGGCATGCAAATCTACTTTCTCATGATCAAAGGCTTTCAAAACTTCTTCACGGTTTGAAAATATTTTTCCTTCACCTTTGACTTCGGTTCCCTTGCGCGTAATCCAGTACAATCCAAGAACCATATCCTGCGTAGGCACCATGATGGGCTTACCATTAGCTGGAGAAAGAATGTTATTTGTGGACATCATCAGAATTTTGGCTTCCAACTGCGCTTCAACAGAAAGAGGAAGGTGGACTGCCATTTGATCTCCGTCGAAATCAGCATTGAACGCTGTACAAACAAGCGGATGCAGACGAATCGCCTTGCCTTCAATCAAAACAGGTTCAAAGGCCTGAATCCCCAAACGATGCAAGGTTGGCGCACGGTTGAGCATGATTGGATGCTCCTTCACGACTTCTTCCAGAATAGCCCACACTTCAGGCAGGTTCTGTTCAAGTTTCTTTTTTGCCATTTTAATGGTGTGAACTTCTTTATGGTCAATCAACTTATGATAAATGAAGGGCTTAAAGAGTTCGAGAGCCATTTTTTTAGGAAGTCCGCATTGGTTCAGTTTCAATTCCGGTCCAACCACAATCACGGTTCGTCCTGAGTAATCCACACGTTTTCCCAGAAGGTTCTGACGGAATCGTCCTTGCTTTCCCTTAAGCATATCACTCAAGGACTTCAACGGACGTTTGTTGGAGCCCACCATAGGTCGGCCTCTCCGGCCATTGTCAAACAGGGCATCCACAGATTCCTGAAGCATGCGCTTTTCGTTTTTTACAATAATATTGGGAGCGCGCAATTCAATCAGGCGTCGCAAACGGTTATTTCGATGAATCACCCGTCGATAGAGGTCATTCAAATCGCTGGTTGCGAAACGACCGCCTTCCAGTGGAACCAATGGACGAAGTTCAGGCGGCAGAACCGGCAGCGTTTCAATAATAAAGGCATCCGCACCATTGCCTGAACTGAGCAGGGCACTCACCACATGCAGTCGTTTGGCGATTTTTTTACGTCGGGTTTCTGATTTAACGGATCGCAGTTCTTCACGCAATTGGGCGTCTAGGCTTTCCAGGTCAATCTCTCTCATCAATTCCCGAATCACTTCGGCTCCCATGCCTAAATGTAAATCAGGGAATTGATCCATCATTTCATAATAGGCATCTTCTTCCACGATGCTCTGTTTTTCCAGATCAGAGCTTCCCGGATTGACGACGATATAGGAATCAAAATACAGCACTCGTTCCAGATCCCGCAAGGGCATGTCCAGCAAGGTTCCAATTCTGCTGGGAACTCCTTTGAGAAACCAGACATGGGAAACCGGGGATGCCAGTTTGATATGCCCCATACGTTCACGGCGTACTTTGGATTCAATCACTTCCACACCACATTTTTCGCAAGTGATGCCCCGATGCTTCATCCGTTTGTATTTACCGCAGATACATTCATAATCATGAACCGGACCAAAAATTTTTCCGCAGAACAAACCATCCCTTTCTGGTTTGAAAGTACGATAATTGATGGTTTCAGATGTTTTAACCTCCCCAAACGACCAGGACAATACATCATCCGGAGTTGCGATTTTGATCCGAATGGCTGTGTAATTTTTGGGATCTTCCGCGATTTCAAACAATTGCTGTAAAGACATGCCGATACCCTTATTTAAGTTAAAAAAAGTCCAACCAGGAAAATGAATAACCGATGATCAGTCCCATCAGGACTGTGATTCCTCCAAACTTTCCAGTTCTTCGTCTTCTACTTCCTGAAGTAGTTCAATATTCAGGCACAAACTTTTCAATTCACTGATCAGTACCTTGAATGATTCAGGGAGACCTGTTTCCAGTTTATGACGACCTTTAACAATAGATTCATAAACTTTGTTTCGTCCATAGACGTCATCTGATTTAACAGTCAGTAGTTCCTGAAGGGTGTAGGCCGCACCATAAGCTTCCAGAGCCCATACTTCCATCTCGCCAAAACGTTGTCCACCAAACTGGGCTTTTCCACCCAACGGTTGCTGAGTGACCAGAGAGTAAGGTCCGATGGAACGCGCATGGATTTTTTCGGCAACCAGGTGATGCAACTTCAGCACATAAGCATACCCCACAGTAACTTTCTGACTGAATTTTTCACCAGTCAGACCATCCCATAACCAGATTTGTCCTGTTTTAGACAAACCTGCCAGTTCTGACATTCTGTGGATATCCTGTTCTGTCGCACCGTCAAATACAGGTGTCGCCATATGAACACCTTTGATATATTTCCTGGCTAACACCAGAAAATCATCATCATTCAGAGAATCAATATGCTCATTGACAATTGGTGCTTCATAAACGTTTTTCAAAAATTCCCGCAACTTTGGAATTTCCGATTTTTTCAACATTTCTTCCACTTTATAGCCCAAGCCACGAGCCGTCCATCCCAGATGCGCTTCCAGAATTTGACCGATATTCATCCGTGAGGGAACCCCGAGCGGATTGAGTACAATGTCTACCGTCGTGCCATCTTCCATATAGGGCATGTTTTGAAGAGGTTGAATGGTTGACACAACCCCTTTGTTTCCATGGCGTCCGGCCATTTTGTCACCAACCGCCAGTTTCCGTTTTGTGGCAACAAACACCTTGACCATCCGGATCACTCCCGGAGGCAGATCATCGCCACGGGAAACTTTTTCACATTTGTCCTGATAAATATTTTCCAGCAGAAACATCTGTTGCAAGGCATTGTTGATGAATCGGGACAGGGAGGTGTTGATCTGTTCATCATCCACTTTCACATGATCCCAGCTTTTTACAGGAATTTTTTTCAACACTTCGTCAGAAATGATGGTTCCTGCAGGAAACAGCATGGTTTGCTGGAGGGTATGAATACTGTTGGACAACTTTTGCCCTTCAGCCAGTGAAAGCACACGTTGCACCAGATTGTTATGCACAATGCGCATTTCATCTTTATGATCTTTTTCATATTTTTGCAGGAGATCCCGTTCAATTTGGCGAGTTCGTTCATCACGGTCAACGCCTTCCCTGTTGAATACGACCACATCGGTGACAATGCCTTCCATTCCCTGGGGAACTCGCAATGAGGTATCACGCACATCACCGGCTTTCTCACCAAAAATCGCACGAAGAAGTTTCTCTTCAGGATTGAGTTGAGATTCTCCTTTGGGTGTGACTTTTCCTACCAGAATATCTCCCGGTCTGACAAATGTTCCAACGCGGATCACACCTGTATCATCCAGATCTGTCAGCGAATCTTCACTCACATTGGGAATATCCCGTGTGATTTCTTCTTTGCCAAGCTTGGTATCTCGAGCGACGGTATCGAGTACATCAATATGAATGGAGGTATAACGATCTTCATACAGCAACCTTTCTGAAACCATGATGGAATCCTCAAAGTTGTATCCATTCCACGGCATGAACGCGACCAGAACATTCTGTCCCAGTGCCAGTTCTCCATTTTCTGTGCTACTGCCATCGGCAATGATATCTCCGGCATTCACCCGATCGCCCTTGCGCACCAGCGGTCGTTGATTGATGAACGTATTTTGATTGGATCTCCGGTATTTGGATAAATGGTAGATATCAATGTTTCCGGAAATCACAGCTTCCTCACCGGTCAGGTCCATATCCGCCTGCATCACAATTCGACCTGCGTCGGCACTTACAACCAGCCCTGAGCGAGTGGCGACAATACAGGTTCCGGAGTCACGGGCAACTTGAAATTCCATGCCTGTTCCAACCAGTGGAGCCTGTGGTCTAACCACTGGAACTCCCTGCCGTTGCATGTTGGATCCCATCAAGGCCCGGTTCGCATCATCATGTTCCAAAAATGGAATGAGCGATGCCGCGACAGACACTAATTGACAGGGAGCCACATCAATATATTCAATCTGGTCACGAGGGACTGTGGTAAAATCGCCATGAGTCCGTGCTGACACAAATTCTGAGGTGAGACAGGCATTAGTGTCGAGTTCCGCATTGGCTTGAGCGATACTGAAATTGTCTTCTTCAATCGCTGAAAGATAGGTGATTTCATTCGTGACGCGACCATCCACCACTTTGCGGTAGGGGGTTTCAATAAAACCAAATTCATTCACATGGCCATAAGATGCCAATGACGCAATCAGACCGATATTCGGACCTTCGGGCGTTTCAATCGGGCAAATCCGTCCATAGTGAGAGGCGTGTACGTCACGAACATCAAATCCTGCGCGTTCACGGGTCAAACCACCGGGCCCCAAGGCACTCAAACGACGCTTGTGGGTGATTTCAGACAAAGGATTGGTCTGATCCATGAACTGGGATAATTGACTGCTTCCAAAAAATTCATGAATTGCCGCGGCTACCGGTTTCGCGTTCACAATATCATGGAGCATCATGGTCTCAGTATCCTGAAGGCTCATGCGCTCCTTGATGGTTCGTTCCATTCGCACAAGTCCGATTCTGAATTGTGTTTCCAGCAACTCGCCAACGCTTCGAATGCGGCGATTCCCCAAGTGGTCAATATCATCCACAAACACATTGGGGGCACCTTCCTTCAATAACAACAGATATTTGACAGATCGCAGAATATCATCATTTGTCAATACCACATGGTCCAGAGGCAAGTCTGTGCCAAATTTCCGGTTGATTTTCAAACGTCCGACCCTAGACAAACTGTAACGGTCTTCCGCAAAGAAAAAATTGTGCAACATGGTGTTTGCGGCATCCAGGGTTGGAGGATCACCGGGTTTCATTTTTTTATACAGATCAATCAACGCCTGATCTACGGAGCGAATACGGTCAATTTCCAGAGTATCTCTCAGGCTTGAACCCACACTGTGGCTACCAATATGCAGAATTTCAAGGGATGTGATTCCATTTTCAACAAGTTGGTCAAGCAATTCCGCCGTGACAGGGGTGTTGCATTCTGCCTGTGTATCCTTATCGATAATGATATTTCTTGCGAGATAGGCTCCCTTAAGGGTCTGCAACGAAACAGGGATGCGGTCAATGCCGGCTTTCTGCAATTTGCTCAAAAGCCGTTTATTGATCCGTTGTCCGGCTTTGACAATCACTTCACCCGTTTGAGGATCATTGATATTGGCCGATGTGATCTGATTGATGGTTGTTTCACTGTCAATTTTCTTGTTATAAATCCGTTGATCCGGATCATCATCCAGTTTGACCTGACTCAAATCCACGATTTCTTTGGAATAAAAATAATCCAGTAACGCTTCTTCGCTGAAGCCCAGTGATTTTAGAAAAACTGTCGCCGGAAACTTTCGTTTTCTGTCAATACGACAATACAGGATATCTTTGGAATCAAATTCAAAATCGAGCCAGGAACCCCGTTGAGGAATCATTCGGGCTGTGTACATTAATTTTCCTGTGCTTCCCTTCCCTTTGTCATGCGTAAAAAAGATCCCGGGGCTTTTATGCATCTGGCTGACGATGACCCGTTCTGTTCCATTGATGATGAAGGAGCCTGTCGGTGTCATCAAGGGCATCTCGCCCAGATAAATATCCTGTTCCCTGATATCACGGATATGCTTAGCTCCTGATTCAGCGTCTTTTTCCCAGATAATCAATCGGAGCGCGACCCGCAAGGGACAAGCGTATGTCACTCCCCGAATCCGGCATTCATCCACTGAATATTTGGGTTCTCCCAAGCGGTAATGCACATATTCCAGCGTGGAGGTCGCACTAAAATCCGAAATAGGGAAAATAGAACGAAATACGGCTTCCAACCCCTCATTTTTTCTTTGATCAGGTGGAATATCTCGTTGAAGCAACCGCTCATAGGAATCGAGTTGAACCTTAAGCAGGTGTGGAACATCAATGGGAGACTGTAATTTTCCAAACGATCGTCGAATTCGATGTCTGTTATGAAACGTTGTGGACATGCTGTGCCTTTACACTGGTGGTTGATTTCTGATCCGATAACCGGAATCTCAAAAACAGACCGCTCTGAGGTTAACAAGAAAACATGAATTGAGGTATCATGCAGTTCCAAACACATGTTCCCGAAGGAAATAAATTGAAAATCTGTTTTGTCGCAATGGAGAATTGAACAGATACAGATTGGGCCCTGTCCATTAATGCTAATAGAACTGGCAGAGAGGATCGAGACTCAAATGTCATGAGATAAACAGGAAGGAAAGTCTGAATGTTCAGGATTAACACTTAAAATTATAGTGAATCTGTTAAATCGGAGCTTATAACATAGGATTTTTCGCCAAGCAACACCTTTTTTGAGCTATTTTAAATAATCTCAAACAAATTTAGCAGGAAAAAGCATATTTATAAAAAATAAATTTGCTTATTGTTGTTAAAAATATCGCTCGCTATCATAGCGTGGACGTGGTTCCGGTTGTTCGATTCTATCTTCAAACCGTGTTGGTGCGCCATCCTGCGGTAAAGGTCGTGGAGGTTCACGCCATGACTGATCGTGAGTGAGCAGATACACAGTCCCCAGAAATAGTACCACAAAAAACACAATGATGGCTTTTTTTTCCTTTGGGTCAAAAGAGTTAAACATTTTGATTTCCCGGCCAATGGTTCATTTCTGTGTGAACAAGATCCACATGAATCTCATGCTGAAGCAGTCGGGAATAGGTCCATTCCGATAGAAATACTGACCGGTGCTGACCACCAGTACAACCAAATGAAACCATCAGGTGTTCAAAGCCCCGTTTCTGATAAAATTCAATACTCTGTTCAATCAATGCCAGACATTGCCCGGCAAACAGATGAAACCTGTCTTGCTGCTTCAACCATTCCTGCACTTCGGTTTGCTTCCCTGTTAAATCCCGAAAAGCATCCAGTTGTCCCGGATTCGGCAAACAACGGCAGTCAAACACAAATCCGCCACCATTGCCATTGGGATCTTGAGGAATTCCGGAACGACGATAACCAAAACTGAATAAATGAACTGAAAGCATAGTTAAAACTGGCGAAGGAAATTAAGATCATTGTTATAAAAATACCGGATATCATGGATCCCATGTTTCAGCAACGCAGGCCGCTCGACACCCAGTCCAAACGCAAAACCGCTCCATTTGTCAGGAGAATACCCTCCATTTGTCAGCACAACGGGATGCACCATTCCAGCGCCGGCGACTTCAAGCCAGCCTGTATGTTTGCATACCCGACAACCCTCGCCTTTGCAAAGGATGCAGTCCATATCAATTTCAATGCTTGGTTCAGTGAAGGGGAAATAACTGCCTCTGATTCTGGTTTTACGTTCTTCGCCAAACATTTTTTTAGCAAATTCATTGACCACGCCAATCAGGTCTGTCATCCGGATATTTTCACCAATCACCAACCCTTCAACCTGATAAAACTGATGTTCGGAACGAGGAGTGATTTGTTCATAGCGATAGCATTTTCCCGGTAGAATTACACGGATTGGCGCAGGATAGCATTCTTGCATAATTCTGATCTGTCCGGGAGATGTGTGTGTTCGTAACACCACCTTGTCATTGACCCAGAACGTATCCCACATATCTCTGGCGGGATGGTATTCAGGAATATTGAGCATCTGAAAATTATATTCATCTGATTCAACTTCAGGAGCCTCATAAATCTGAAAACCCATTTCCTGAAAAATCCGGAAGATTTTTCTGAGTGTCTGGGTTGTGAGATGCAAATGTCCTGTGGCGCAGGGGCGTCCAGGCAAGGTAATGTCAACATTATCTGTTTCAATGGATTGTTGAATCTGTTCCTGCTGAACTTTAGTCTGTTGTTTTTCAAACGCATTTGACAGGTATTCCTTCAACTCATTGACAGCCTGCCCCATCACAGGCCGTTCCTGAGCAGGCAATTGCCCGATTTGCTTCAGAATTTGAGTCAATGCGCCTTTTTTCCCTAAATACTGGCGAAACCACTCAGACAGTTGTTCCTGACTGGTGGTACCCTGCAGGGCCTCAGAAGCAGTGTTTTTAAGTTCATTCAGTTCAGCTTGCATGCGTATCCTTTAGTATTACGGCGTGGTTAATCCCAGTGCGGTTCTAAATCCAGGCACATCGTCCAGATAGCGTTCCACACGGCGGCAGAATTGTTGAAATGAGATTCGGTGGCTGTTGACATCATCGAAATCTCTGGACGTAAATTTTTTAAGATCAATGCCTGCCTGTCTCAGCCATTGAACCCATGCCTGAAAATCATTGTAGGTGTCCACGGATGGCGGAACAAAACCCGCAGAAGCCTGGCTCGGTGCAGAAATCACTGTCTCTGCGGGTTGAGTTGTTTCGGTGTCATAGTTTATTTGCGGAACCTCAATACCATCCGGGTGCCTGTCAATGAAATTATTTAAAAATATTTGTAATTTTTCCGGATCTGTAATTTTTCTGGCGACCCTGTGACCAAATTGTTCAAAGGAAATACGATGACTGCTGGCGACCTGCAAAGGTTCATTGCTCAATTGCTGAAGATCGGTTCCATCCTGTGCCAACAGATTCAACCATTCATTGTATGGAAGATAGGCCTTTTCTACCACTTCCACGGAGTTTTTCGGGGCTTCCATCTGTGCAACACTTGACTTGGTAGGCTTGGTCAATTGACGAATCGTCAGTTCCTTCTGCATGAGTTGCGCTTGCTTCAAAAACGACGAATCGGCTGTTCTTAAAGGCAGCGATGGTGTTTCCCGTCTCAACGGTTCCGGTCGGTCGAATTCATCGAATGGTGTTTGAAGCACACTCCGTTGTTCAATCTGAACCACTCTTTGTTGAAGTCTTTCAAATTTATTGGTCAGATCCTGAATTGTACTTCGCAAAATCTGGACAGCGTCTTCTTGATTGTTTCCAGGTTTGGGACTTTCCGCTATAGCGTTTCCAAAGGCCATGACAAGAATGTTATGCGCATGCAACCATTTGGGTGAAGTCAATTGTTTCAGCCAGATGGGATGATTCCGCAAGATCGGACTCACAGCCTCAAGAAAGACCACAAATTTTATTTTTTCATCAGGCCTGACTGTCTCCGGTCTGTTGAATTTAAGATCACAACCCAGGTTGTATAGTAATTTGATCCAATCATTCCAGACATTTCTCGTTTCGATACTTTGCCAGTACTCCTGAACCGCTCGTTGAAACTCCTGAATCACTGACATGAATCCATTCTGAAAACAGATATTGATAATCTTATGATTTTGAACATGTAAATGTTCTCAAATGAAGTCGTATTTTGTGAAAAATCATGGGAAAGTCAAGAAAACACTGATTCTGCCGATAATAAATACAAAAGAAATTTTTTAATGTGAATTTTGTGCAACGGGGTCTCATGATGTGGTTAAGAAGCTTGGTACTGGGCATGTTTTTTCTGTGGGTGTGCCATTCAGCCGTATTTGCGGCAGTGGTTCACCTAAATAGTGGCGAATCGTTGAGCGGACGGATTCAGAAACTTGATGAACAAATTCTGTCGTTGGAATCTGATCGTGGCTTTGGTGTACTGCATATTGAGCGTGCGGATATCAGGCTCATTGAATTTGATAAGTACCATCCTGATCTCAGCAGGAAGTTTGGCGTGGGCTTTTATCAAAAACATTTGTCACTCACGAGTCAGAGCACCTCTGGCGAATATGGAACAGGAGCGATTTCAATCAAAAACTGGCTCAGTGCTACGGATTCCATCAATTTACTATGGGGCTACGCAGAGACCAGGGATGGCGGCACAACCCTGCTGTCTGTCCTGTCTCTGGAAATGCGTTTTTCGAGAGTATTTTTGCAGGAAGGAAATCATCACCTTTATTGGGGACTTGGCGCCGGACACCTGAATGTCATTGACAGTCAGGCATCGACCAATAGTTCAGGCGGGTCGTTTCAGGCTGTGCTTGGAGTAGAGCTGTTTCCCATCACTTTTCCAAATCTGGGGATAGCCGCTGAAATCGGTGTTTCCAACCAGTCCATTGCTGACAGGGTCAGTTTTTCCATGATGGGCCCAGCGGTCGCGATGCATTATTATTTTTAGGGATGCAAAGTATTTGTCATTCCCTGGCTCCATGCTCCAGCAACAGTTTCCGCATCTCAGGGAAATAGCCTTTGGCGGCGGGATCTTCCGGCAGATAGGCCAACAGCGGTTTGCCTTCTGCCGAAGCGTTGACATCAGCGCCATGAGCCAGCAGGATTCGTGCGATTTCCAGTCGACGATCTCTGGTGTGTGATGGCGCATGCCGGAAATAGGGACCATCGTCGATGATCGCCCAATACAAGGGCGGTGGCTGTCCACGGGATTCATTGGTCTCCACGTCATGCCCGATCAGCAGTTGAACGATCTTCACTTCCCCATAGCGGGACGCCTGTATCAATGTTTTAACATAATCAATTTTAATGAGAACGATCATGATTAGAACTTCATTCATGCAACTCAGTCTGATCATCGTTTTAGTGCTTTCTGTTGTCTCCTCAGCCAATGCTTTGGAACTAAAACTAAGAGCACGGGAACACTTTGACACGGTCAATGTGCGTTTTACTGAACAAGATATTGACAAAACATGGTCGGGAATCGGTCCTACTATCAATCTGTGGCTGGAAGAAGCCTATCAATACTCCTTCGGCTTTGCATTCGGCATTATTTTTATTGACAATCCCGCATTGATTGAAATTCCCCAGATTGATGAGAAAATGGAACTCTGGAAGCAGGGAGTCGAAGTTAAATATTATGCGATTCCCAAGGCTGGAGGGATATTTTTTCGGTTGGGTGTGTCGAGCAATACGCTAAAAACTAAAGGCAGTTGGGGCGAGCTTCAGGGGATGGGCGCTTATGCCGGGATTGGTTGGGAATTCCAGTTTAGCAAAATCGGTCTTGCCTTTGAGCAGGCAAAACGTCAGGTAAATCTGGAGAACTCGATTGAAATCGTCACGACCAGTCCTTCGATTGGTGTGCATCTTTACAGTTATTTTTAATTTTCGGGGAAAGACATGTCAAAAGCTAATGAACTTCTGGAAGCGCATCTTCAATTTGAACTTGAACAGTTTACTGGAAAAAATCTGGTTTCCGGACTCAAGGAAGAACTCTCAGCCGCATACCAGTGGTTGGGGAAAATCAAGATATCCGATATTTTTTCAGCAGAACAGGTCAAGGAATCGTTGCGGAAAAATGTCATGGATGTTCCTGTTCCTGATGAAGCCCGCGTCTTTATCAGAAAGTGCGAGGAGAACACTTATGAATATATGAAAGACCACGAAACTCGCTGGGAGGAAGTGCTACCCAAGCGCATGTATGACAAATTCACCGAGCAGACTGAGATCCGACGTAAACTGAGAAAGGAATTTATCCATGAAATGCTGAATGTTCCCATTTACGCGAGAATGATTTCTGATGTGGTTTATAGCAATCTCAAAGAATTCGCCTTGATGGAAAATCCTGTCGCGAAAAAAATTCCGGGGGCCTCCAAACTGCTCAATATGGGGAAAAATTTTATTGGCGACAACCTGTCAGGACTGGAAGCTTCTTTAGAAAAAAATATCAAACAATTCATTGAAAAACAGATCAATACATCCATTCGACAATCAGAGGATTTTTTAAACCGTGAACTGGATGGTGAACTCTATCGAAAACTTACCGATGACCTGTGGAAAAATTTTCATAGTTTGAAAATACATAAAGGCATGGAAAAAATTCGACCGGATTTGCTGGATGAACTGGAACCGGTGATCAAGGAATTCTGGGATAGTTTCAGGGTGACACCCCTATGTTTTGAAGTCGCATCAGGCTGGATTGATGTTTATTTCAAAGATTATGGAAACCGCACAATTCAATCATTGCTGACAGATGTTGGTTGGGATGAGGCTCGAGTGCTGGCTGAAGGAACGCATTGGGCTATTCCTGTGCTGGAAAAAGCTGTGGAGTCCGGTTATGTATCAGAACGTCTACGCCATCGCCTGGAAAAATTTTATAAGTCTAAGGCCGCAAAAGAATTATTGAAATAGGTGGGCTCAATTTTCAGGGAAAAGGGGGACACCGTAGTGTCCCCGAACATAGGAAAAATCAATAATCATCTGTCAGGAGATCTTCTGACAATTCAATGTCATCGCCAAAATCCTCCGGTAACTCAAGATCCGCATCCACAGAATCAGCGTCAATGTTTGCGATAGCCTGTCCGAGAGCCAGGTTCCGGAGAACGCTTTGGGCAATTGCCGACATGTGCACAGGCCGAGTGATAAAGTCCGCGGCACCCGCGTTTAAGGCATCCAGACGATCTTCCAGACTCACCGGTTCTGACAGAAAGATAACGGGAATACCGGGAAACTTCTGCTGGACTTCCGCCAGAAGTTCAAGCGATGTATTGCCGTCAAGATTCCAGTTGATCAGCAAAATATCCGCTCTGCCAGCTTTCAGCATGGGCCAGAGGCTGTTTTTGTTTTTCGCGTGTGAAATTTCGAAGCCTGTTCTTTCTCGCAGATAGCGTTCCAAAACATCTTTATGTTGTTCAGGCAGGTTCATCACACCAATGGCTTTTCCATTAAAACTATGGGGTGTGAGTATCGGCCTGTTCTCATCCCCTTGAGAATAAGATTCCATGATGACAGCATCACTTTCTTCATCTTCTTCCAGAGCATCCGCATCAAACATGGAATCATCCACCTCTTCCAGGTCCGGGAGATCAATGCCATCATCCATTTCGAGATCATCTTCAACAGATTCCTCTTCCTCAGCTTCTTCTTCAGAATAATCAGGGTAAGGCTCACCTGTCACGCCGGAAATATAGTCTCGTAGATCAGCCTGTTCGCTTGATTCAAGTTCAAGAAATTCAACAGCAGCCTGATAATACCATTCAATGGGCCAGCACCAGCGTACAACTCCACGAAGTCGTAAATCCGGTTTGAAACCAATAACGACTTCATCACCTTCCGAAAGAGAGTTTTCACAATGGAATCTCGTTCCATTTAGTGAAATATCCAGTCCAGTAGCCATGGGATCAGTCCACTCTTCAGCTTCCACTGTAATTGTTTCTTCAAATAAAACTCTTAAATACTTTCTTCGTTCTGCAGCCATGTCCACCAGCTCTTCAAAATGTTCAAAAATGAAGGATAAAGGTAATTCTAGGGTAGCTGTAGCACTATCTAATCAATGAGTAAAGACGTTGATGGATAATTTTTTTAATTCATTATCAGGCATCTTTCAAAAAGACTGAATTTAGTTTCCAGTTTGCCCTTAACGGTCATACCGGTGCAGGCAGGTATCCAGTCCGTTGCCCAGGAGATGGACTCAACGACAGTAACGTGTCAACTATTTTTGAAAGGTGCCCATTATTAAGGCGAAGGAAGTCATTTTTGGGGGGAAAGGCTGTTTTTCCAGGCGGCATAATTGAAATTGTCGCGTTGATCGTAGGCGGCTTTTATGCGTTCTTTGGCCAGCTTGAAGGCTTTGGTTTCGCCAAGGGTTGGAACCGATTTTCGTGTGCTTTCATAAGTGGCAAAGAAATTCATCATTCTGCCAAAATCCTGTTTCTGGCCAAAATACAGCTTGATCAGTGAAAGCAGCAGCACGGAGCGGATCATGGATTCCCCCTGAAGATCCGTATAAACAGGTTCCAGGCGTGTGACGACTTCATGCAGATTCGCTTCTGCCAATTCCTGCTGATCCTGACGTGCGTATAACTCTGCCTGGTTCATCAAAAAACTGACGGCTTTCCTCACAAAAAAAGAATCCTCCTTGATTTTCGCAATCGCATCGCAAGTTTTTAAGGCAAGACTGTAAGTCTGGATGGCCTCAGGAATGGATCTTTTTTCTGTATAAAAATCTTTGGACAAGGCCAGACTTTTCCGAAGCGTTTCAGTTTGTGTCAGCCATTTCTGCTGAATATCAGAGATACTGATCGGGGAGCGGCTGTTTCCTGCTTTAAAGTAACTGATGTCGTCTGAGGCATAGTAACATTTGGGACAAACGGTAATCTGAAGCAGTGAATAATCACAAAAATCATGCTCATCTGTGGCTTGAGTATAGACAGGAATGTTGAACAGACTGGACTGAGTGATCATGGCATGAGAGCGCAAGTGCCAGAATACGATGTCATTCTGTCCACAAATATAACACGAAACAGCCTTGCCCATCAGTGAATTGTTGCTACAGGTGATGACCTGTTCTTCGTTTGATTGGGCATATTTTTCAGGATAGATCAGTTGCAGAATGCCATGTTGCTCATGCACAATTCCCTGAAAAACAGCCCGCACCATATACACCTGTGTGCTGTAAAGATCACTTGGCGCGGCACGTTGTACGGCGATACTGATGGATGATTTCACTGGATTGCCCTCCGCATCCAGAACTCGCAATGAAAGTCGGGAATGGGGATTGATGCTTCGATGGTATTTGAAGGTGCATCCTTTAATGTTAACATCCCATAACAGCACATTTTCTGTGTGATCGCTGAAAATAAGTTCTGCATGAGGTTTGGTGTGTTCCAGATGAAACACGGCAGTGTAAAGAATTTTGTTGGTCACCGAAACCGGAAATCCCAGCAACCCACCGGTAGTACGAAAGCAGGTGATTTCAGAGGGAGTGATCCGTCCGTCTGAAATTGAAATCCGGACAAGTTGTTTGAGCATGAAAAACGCTTTCTGGGGTTCTATTGGCATGGGGTCGAGAACAATCGGTTTCATCAGTTTGACCTGCTCCATCAATTCAGCAATTTCCTGCCGATCGTCCAGAAATCCAATGGCTTCGCTGAGATATTCCATTTCAGATGAGTCCACATGTCCATCTGCACAGATCATGGTGGCGATGGCCTTGGCCAGCCAGCGTTTTTCGGTTTTAGGCAGAGTTTCCAGATCCAGTTGGCTCATGGGCTAGTATCTTTCCTGAAAGATATTTATAAACGTTTTTCAGAGCAATTATGTAAGAATTGAATTTGAAAATCTTTATATTTGCCTGACACATTGAAAAAGGTTTTGAAAGTCAAAAAAAACACTGGATTGGAGGCCCCTAGAATGAAGTGTTGGTCGAAATATAGCCTTCATATATTCCGCCTTCATCCAACCCTTGTGCAACTCCTGTCCGAATCACTAACGCGTTGGAATATCCCACCAGGAGTTCAAATGAAATTTCCATGCCTGCGGAGCGATGCGGTTTTTGCGCGTCTTCCGACTGGTTGCCCGCATCGCCATTTTCAGCAAACAATGCGCCATACAGTTGATGAATACCAACGGGTGGGGTCATCAGATGTCGTTCCACCCGGGCAATTGGAAATCTCCATTCTGTTGAAAACAGGGTCAGGAAACGCCCTCTCAGATCTGGCAGACCTTCAGGATAGCCTCTCAACGCATAATCTCTGACTTCAAAAAATGAATTATCGGCACTTCCGCTTCCCTGGCCAATCGCGGTGGATTGCTGATTTCCTCCAAGTTGAAACGGCCTGGGGTTGTCTGTTCCCCAGCCAAGTGTTGTTCGGAAAGCCCAGACATTGAGTCCGGTAATAGTGATAAATTGTCGCCAGTCCAGAGTGTAAACCTGACCAGTGTAATCATTGTTCAGTAAATCGCTGTCTTCCGCGATAAGGCTTACATAAGCGCCGTCCGTTTCAGAAACAGAAAGCTCCCAGATTTGAGTGGAGTGATATTGCAACGCCAATCCCAGAATGGAATCAGCAGGAATATCCGGCAGAGGCAATGTCCCTGAAATGTTGTCAGGTCGAAGATCGACCAATTCTTCACGCCAGTCGAGCACGCCAGCCCGTAACAACCATTGACGCTGCATTTTCAGCCAGGGAAAGATCATTTCTGCGCCAAAAGTGGTGATTTTACGGAAAATACTGGTTTCTTCAGCGGTTTCCGGTGGTTCTGAAAAATCATCAAAATATCCCCGGTATTCGCGGCTCAAACGAAAAATCAGGGTGGGATCCCAACGGTCATAGGAATACATGATTGTGCCCCGCGGCCAGTTGTTGGTCACATCATACGCTGCCAGCAGGTTATAGGTGTGCCGGTTCAGTGGATCTGAAACACTGGTCATTATCCCGGCTTCACCCCGGATAGAATCAAAATTCAGATATGGTGTCCAGAATGTTGGTTTCAGGCCAGGCCATGGAGAATAAGGCTCTGTCACGCCCTGACTCAAGCCCTTGTCAGCGTCTGCCATTGTGGTTTCATCGTGTAGCTGAAACATCGGCGAAGTTTCTGTTGAAACAGGCAAGGGAAGACTTTGCAGTGCGATACGGTAAATATTCAGGCCAGTGACAGACATGCCGGCATAATACAATTGATCTCCGGCAGGAAAGGGATAAAACCCGCCACCGGCAAGATAGGTCAGAGGGGTGATTTGTTGATCCGACAGGTTCAGTTGATAAATGTTGTAACGGCCCCCATAATTTGCGGAAAAAATGACGTTGGTTCCCTCACTCGAAAAACGTGGATGCGCTTCAATTTCCAGAGTTTCCAGTAAAGGCGTCCAGGTGTGATTTTGAAGAGAAAACAATTCCAGATTCCAGCGTTTTCCAGGTTTCCACACCATTGCCACCAGATTTTGGCCATCAGGAGAAAGATCCGGCCATGAAATGATTTCCTGATTTTCTGAGTCCCATAAAGTTTCCAGCACCTCACCCTTGAGGTTGAGACGCCGTAAGGCTGTGCCTGCACTGGTCGTATGCACAGCCAGAATGTCATTTTTTTCCGGACCCCAAATGGCAAACAAATAGCGCCCGCCTTCGGTGATCTGTCGGAGTTCTCCTGTTTCAGGATTGAAATGATAAAGATCACTCCATGTGTTAAGATTCCGCACGAGATCCAACTGGGTCAACAGAACACCTTGATGAGCGTCAGCGTCAAACCGGGTTTGGTGTGTGACTTCCAGCACCGCTTCAGCTTCCCTGCCCGGTATCTGTCGCATGAGACTGCCCGCGCTTTTATAATCATTACGGAGATACCACAGACTGCCGTCTTCAGTGACTTGCGGCATGCTGGTCATGTATCCGTCTGAGGTGAGTCGCTCACCTTCCTCAATGGTGTGTTGACGAAGTTCCTCCATTTCAGGTTGAAAACGGGCATGAAGCCAGACAGAGAATTCCTCCCACAACTCAGTCATGTCCTTATCCTGAAAGACTTGTTCAGCAGTCCAGTTGATTCCGAAGGGGATCCAGTTGTCGCTGTATTCCTCAATCCAGCCACGAATAGAGGGTGTTCCATATCGTTCCTCAAGAAACTGATAAAAAAATACGCCGTAAAGATATTGCGTATTTGGAGGCCAGGCCACCAGGCTGTCATTGACCTGGCGGATTGATTTGAAGCCCCCCATCAATTCCATTCGCATCAGCATGCGAAAATAGGCACTCTGTCCCCGTCCAACTTTCCGGGACAGGCTGGTTTCCTGGAAGGTGGCCAGGCCCTCCTGCATCCAGACAGGCTGAAAAACCGCAGGAAATGCGGCAAAAACAAAGGGATCAGCGATGGTTCTTCCAAAAATTTTTCTGATATCCTTTGGAAAACCTGAGGCCTTGTCGAGATGGAAAATATGCGTCATTTCATGCTGTATCAGCAGATCGAGCCAGTCATCAAATTCTTCCAGGGTGTTCAGATCATCCGGCGGATGCATGAACAGATACATGGTATTTCGGGGAATGGGGGTTGCCGCACCATTGCTGTAATCCACGCGGTCATTGAGAATCATGTCAATAAAGTCCGGTTGCCAGTTGAACCAGGTAGCGAGACTGGCATAAATCCGCTCTCCAATCATGGCAGTTTTTTGAGCCAGGTGTTTTTCCCCCTGATGAAAATGAATCCGCAGATGTGTGGTTGTCAGCGTTTGCCACTCCAGTTCAGGATCATAGGTCAAGGCGCCATGTCCGGTGTGCGGATGAAAACAGATGAGCAATAGCAGTACACAAAGGACTTTGACAGGAGTCATGGGAAAAAATCGATCAAACATGGTTATCCTGACAGTTGGAAGATGGAATGATTTTTAGTGGATTCGATAGGGTTTCATGTATTCGCCTTCAATTTTCATACGTCCGGCCGCAGTCAGTTTATCAATGAGATGGTCTGTCGTTTTAAGAACATTGGAACTGCCATGCAGTCGTGGCCGGTCTGTCCCCCATGATTCAAGAATTTCGGGACGTTTGATGTTCAGTGTGACCAGCGCGGAAAAAAACTTCCGGAGATTTTCACACAGTTTGTAGGGGCCGACATCATCATACAATTCCAAAGCTTCCACAGATTCGAAAGTGACCTGAAATGGCGTCTGGAGTTCCCTGGGGAAATACAGATGGTCATTCCACAGGAACCGCCGGTCAAGTTTCAGGTTACTTTCTTTGATATGCAGGGCATAGGTTCGTGGAGAGATGTTGTTAAAAATCTGGTAATGTTCCAGAAAGGAATCCTTGAAGCAGGTCTTCAGATATTGGTCGATCATGTCAAAATATTGTCCACCCGGGCGTTCAACCCAGTCAAAGGGATAAATCAATCCATGATTGCGCGGATGCAGTTTCATGCTCAGAAACATCATGATTTCTTCCAGCGTTCCAATCCCACCGGGATGCACTCTTCCACGGTGAGCGGCCCGAATGAAGGCTTCCATGCGTTTTTCAATGTCAGGAAACACCACCAGTCGATCGACCAGTTTATTCGATTTTTCCGCAGACATGATGCCCTGTTCGGTAAAACCGATAAAAAAACGGTTGATTTTCTGTTGCAGTTCATGGAAGGCCTGCAGGGAACCCTTGAACGGAGCTTTCATGATTCCGGGGCCGCTACCGGTGATGTCTTCAGCGGGTTGTGCCAGGTTTTTATCTTTATGATGCCGGGTGTTGATCAACGTATAAAAATATCCGATTTTTTCAGCGAAACGGTATTCGTTGAATTCACCGATATAATCAGTCGGCAGGGAGTGACCACCCCATACAAACGATACGACAGAACGCTTGCCACGGTCCAGCAGTCCTGTGCGATGAACAAAATCCTTGATCCATTTTGAAACAGTTTCCGGTGAATCATCCGCATTCAGCCTTCGAGGTTCTTCATTGTCAGGAAGATAAAGCGGCAGAGCCAGATCACGGATGATGGAAGAAAACTGCTGAAACTGGGCCGGCGTCAGGTGTTCACGGTCAAATAACGCGGTATCCGGAACATTGTGGCAAATGAGAGATAGTTTGATCTTGTTCTTCTTAATGCTTTGTTCAACGTAAAATTGCATCCCCTCAAAATCATCCCGAAGTTTTTGCTTGTCGTCTCCGTAATTATGATTCTCAATCACGGAGGCCAGACATTCTTTCAGGATCAGGTTGTCACTGGTGACATTTTTAACGATTACCTCAGCAATACCTTGAGTTATCGGCGTACCGAGAATTTTTTCCCTGATAGGGATTTCCAGATGTTTTATGTGGTTCATAGCGACATCAAATAATGGTTCCCGGTTGTGGTTATTTTTTGAGCTCATCGCCCAGACAGGTTCCCAACTTGCGGGCTGTTTCCAGCCATGAATGATCAAGCGGAACAATTTTGCGTTTGCCGACCACTTCTTCCAGAGGAATCGGTTTGGCCTTGTCGCTTACAGAGGCGACCATGACTCCGTAAACTTCCTTTTCGATCAGTTCAGCGCAGGCTGTGCCGAGTCTTGACGCAAGCAAACGATCTGCCGCTGACGGGATTCCCCCTCGTTGCACATGACCCAGGATTGAAACACGGGCCTCCAGATGCGTCAGTTCTTCAAGTTTCTGTGCCAGAAAAATAATGTTGTTTTTATGTTCTGCCTCAATTTTTGCCAATTCTGCGGCCGCATCGCTTTTCTCCGGGTCTTTATCTTTTTCCTTGGCCGCTTTTTTTCGGGCCTTGGCCGCATTCAGTTTTTCAGCGTAGTCAATCGACATCGCGCCTTCAGCCACGGCAACAATACTGAAGTTTTTTCCGGCACGACTTCTACGTCGGATCGCGTCAGCAATGAGATCTACGTTATAGGGAATTTCCGGAATGAGAATGACATCCGCGCCTCCGGCGATTCCTGCACCAAGGGCTAACCAGCCGGCGTTGTGCCCCATCACCTCACAAATGATGATCCGATGATGACTGTGAGCGGTGCTGTGGAGACGGTCGATGGCCTCCGTGGCGATACCGAGAGCGGTATCAAAACCAAAAGTGACATCGGTCATGTCCACATCATTATCAATGGTTTTGGGAAGGGTGATCACATTCAAGCCATGTTTCTGGAGATGATAAGCGTTTTTCTGGGTACCGCCGCCGCCAAGGCAGACCACCACATCCAGATGAAGCCTTTGATAATTTTCCACAATGGTTTCTGTCATATCCATGACTTTATTCCCTACCGGCATTTTGTTGGGTTTATCCCGGCTGGTTCCCAGAATGGTTCCGCCAACAGTCAGGATGCCCGAAAGCTCCTGTTCATCGAGTCTGATTTTTCGGTTTTCCACCAATCCGCGAAATCCATCCCGAAATCCGATGATGTGCATGTCATAGAATCCAATTGCAGATTTGCCGATGGCACGAATGGCCGCATTCAATCCCGGAGTGTCTCCGCCTGATGTTAAAACACCAACATATTTAGTCATGATTCACCTCATGATAGGTTAACAAAGAGTGTAACTGTGAGTCTATTGTGTTCGTTAATATGTCTGAACAGAAAAATCAAACAGGGAAAGTCATTTCATTGAGATTATCGGAGAGACATCGGTGATCTGCTTCTTTCAAAGATTGAACAGTGGGGTTAAAGGACTGATAGCGTTGCAAACAAGATGAATTGAAGTTAGAAAAACGGGATGAACATAATTTAGGTCAAGACGACAGGGGGATACAGAAACTGTGATCAATTCACACACACAGCACTGGATAATGATTATTTTTTAGCTTTCAAATTGTAAGCATTGAAATAGGTTCGTCTCAATCCGCACATCAACTTAAGTATTGATGTTTTCAACATGACAAGGTGTTGTTGAAAATCAAACAGTAGCTTCACCATGTCGAAAATTATTGATAGACAAATCCTGATGTTTTACGGATTTTTTTGGTTTTGTGCTGAGCAGTTCGTGTAAACCAGAGTTTCATTTTTTCAGACCAACCCTCATAGGAGAAAAACCATGATTTTATGTCCGATTGCTAAAGCCAAAGGATGTGAAAAATGTCCAATATTTAAACCATGTCCACTCAAAAGTGTTGTAGGCGATCAAAAAAAATAATTCTGATCCCTTCTCCAAAGCCTGGTTCAAAATTTCAGGCTTTCAGAAAATAGAGTACACCGGATCTGGTGTACTCTTGTCCCTTGATCATCTGCATATCACTGATAAGGCGCTGATTCTATACGTGATTGATAGTCTCCTTAGGGATACAAACCCGTGTAACTTATAATACTTCTGCTACCTCTTAATAATAGAAAACCATGGAATCTCTAACAATGCACTTAATTGAAAAGATTCAATCGCTTCCACGTTCAAGACTTCAGGAGGTGGAAGATTTTATTGATTTCATCAGTCAACGGGAAGCGGACCGCCAATTGATGAACGACGCCATGCGGACGTCTGAAGCGTCCTTCGCCAAGGTCTGGGACAACTCCGAGGATGCCGAGTATGACCACTTATAATTTTGGGGATGTGCTACTGATTCCCTTTCCTTTCACCGATCAAACCGCGACGAAAAAGAGACCTGCCGTGGTGATTAGTTCCTCACTTTATCAGCAAAGTAAACCGGATGTGATTGTCATGGCTGTCACGAGTCAGGTCCGTTCTGCTCAATTGGTGGGAGAGTTTCTGATTGAGGATTGGAAAGAGGCTGGATTGATCAAACCTTCCGTCGGTAAACCCGTGATTACTACCCTGGAACAATCCATGGTACTTCAACAACTGGGAACTCTCCAAAGCCAGGATTTACAGTCACTGCGAAAGTGTCTGAAGACGATTCTGGGCTAATCATGTCAAGATCAAGAATCCCTGAGCATGAACTCAGAGATTTGTGTCACGAATATTGATTCAGCAGGACCATTTCGGGAGCATGATCGGGCACGGCTTTGATCACCGCAAGAGAAATCCTGTTTTCTGAATTGAGAGCGTTCCAATAGGTTTGGGCAATTTCTGACAAATTACCACGCAAGGGAACCAGCAACGGTGTGCCTGAAAAAGAGGGAAGGGGGGAACCATCGCCCTGATAGGTTGTTACCAGATAGCCATAACCGGGTTCAATGTGCGGATAACGATAAAACGCGTGGTTGGCTGTGTCAGCCTTGAAGGGGTTGGCGGTGAGGATGGACAAACTTGCGCGGGGCTCTGTTCCCAAATCAAGCAAACCTGAAATCCTGGGCGTGAAATTGGGAGCGTCCGGTTCATGTTTTTCTCCTTGCAGACTGTCCTCAAAGGTTTTTCCCTGTTTGAGTCCGTCATGAATCACATCGGTATGACTGCCATTGGTCACAATATACTGACTGCCGAGAACCCTGAACGCATTGTAGATGATCAATGAGGGATCACTCACTTTGGCGGGATCTGCCGGAGTTGTTTTGAGGATGTTGTTTTCATACACAAACTGCCGGTTGCGACTGTTGGCACTGCGTCCCATGATCCAGTACACCATCATCCATTCCCGGAGATCGTTCCTGCCAATAATGATTCCTCTCCCCGGATAGGGATTGGCACGGAGGTGGGTTTCAAGATTATGGACGGCCTGTTTTTCCAGCATAAGACATTTCTCCGACAAGATTAATATTCATAGAGTTCAAACTGTTCCTGATGCAGTTCTTCCAGTGGTTTGAAACTGACGGTCTGGCCAATATCACCTTCAATCTGTTTGATATCGTTCAGTGCTTCACTCTGGAGATATTCATACACATCCGGATTCACAAAAATGACCACGGAACCACGACTTCTCCGTTTGCAACTACGGTAGATTTCTCTGAAAATATCATAACTGACGGTCGAGAGTGATTTGATCTGGCCTTTTCCTTCACAATAAGGACAGGGATCACACAGATACCGGCTCAGATTTTCACGGTCCCGTTTCCGGGTCATTTCAACCAGACCCATTTCGCTGATTTGAAGAATCTTGCTGCGGGCCTTGTCATGACGAAGCTGATCTTTCAGTGCCTGATAGACCATTTGTCTGTGCTGGGCCACTTCCATGTCAATAAAGTCAATGATGATGATTCCGCCGATGTTTCTCAATTGGAGCTGATAAACCAGTTCTTCGGCGGCTTCCAGATTGGTTTTCAGGATAGTTTTTTCATGGCTTTCCTTACCAACAAAACGTCCTGTGTTGACATCAACCGCTGTCAAGGCTTCTGTCTGGTCAATGATCAGGTATCCGCCGGATTTCAGCCACACTTTTTGCCCCAGTGCCCGGTCAATTTCTGATTCAATGCCATAGTGATCAAAGATCGGCACATTTTTGGTGAAATATTCCAGCAGGGAATAGTAACGTGGCAGATAGGTTTTGATGAATGTCTGGACATCCTTGAACTGGTTTTTGTTGTCCACCACAAATTTGCGGACTTCTCTGGAAAGCATATCCCGAATTGTCCGGAAAATAATATCCAGATCGGTGTGAAGCAATGCCGGAGCCGGGAGTTCATTGAACTTTTTAAGAATTGTCGCCCACAACGACACCAGATAATTGATGTCAGAACGTAAATCATCCTCGTCCCGGTTTTCTGCAACAGTGCGGATGATGAATCCTGCTTTGTCAGGCCTAAGTCGGTTGACGATTTCCTTGAGCCGTCCGCGTTCCTTGTCATCAGTGATTTGACGGGAGACACCAAGGGTGTCGGTGGTGGGCATATGCACCAGATTTCTTCCCGGCAATGAAACATGGCTGGTGATGCGTGCGCCTTTGGTGCTGATGGGTCCTTTGGACACCTGAACCAGAACATCCTGGCCTTCCTGAAGCAAGTCCTCGATTACTTTTTTTTCTTTTTTTGACGATGGTGCCACCTCAGGATCAGTGGAAAATGCCCCTTCCGGAAGCACATCATCCACATATAAAAACGCGGCTTTTTCTTCGCCGATATCCACAAATGCCGCTTCCATCCCCGGAAGCACCTTGAGGACTTTCCCCTTATAAATGTTGCCTACGATTCCACGTTCTTTTTGTCGTTCGTAATGAATTTCAGAAAGAAGTCCATCTTCAATGATGGCTACTCGTGTTTCATGAGGCGTGTAATTGATAATTATGTCTTTCATGGAAGGAATATTTGAAAAAGTGTTTATAAAATATATTGATGGCTGTGTTGGAAATCAGGCATCACGCATCAGTGACAGCATTTCTTTGATCGCGATCTGAATTCCTGTGAATGTGGCCCGGCTGATGATGCTGTGGCCAATATTCAATTCTGCGACATAGGGAAGACGACAAACGGCCTGGACATTGCTGTAATTAAGGCCATGTCCCGCATTGACCTGCAATCCTTGCTGGTGCGCTCTTTCGGCAGCGTGTCCCAGACGGCGGAGTTCATGGGTGATATCCTGCTCCAGACGGGCATTGGCATAGGCCCCTGTATGCAGTTCCACATCTTGGGCCCCCAATTGCGCACTTGCCTCAATCTGTGGTAATTCCGGATCAATAAACAGGCTGACGCGGATTCCCGTTTCCACAAGACGCTGAATTCCCCGGCGCATCACTTCAGAAGCGCCGCAGGCATCCAAGCCTCCCTCCGTGGTGATTTCCTGCCTTTTTTCAGGAACCAGTGTAACAATATCAGGCTTAAGTTCAAGAGCCACGGCAAACATTTCTTCAGTGGCCGCCATTTCCAGATTGAGTCTGGTCTGAACCACTTGTCTCAGAATTTGAACATCCCGATCCTGAATGTGTCTGCGGTCTTCTCTCAAATGGACTGTAATGCCATGCGCTCCTGCTAGTTCCGCCATGAGTGCGGCAGTCACTGGATCTGGTTCAATTCCCCGCCTTGCCTGACGGATTGTTGCGATGTGATCTACATTGACATGCAGAAGTGCCATTTTTTTCCTTATTTTTTATCATCAGAAATTTGTTGTCGTTTCACCCATAATGATATTGGGGGCCACTGTTTGAAAATTGTAATCTCTTTGGGAACAACCGGTGTTGGGATCACTTTGGCTGTTCCCGGTTTATAATCGGTCAAATCCACGACTCCATAGATCTGGGTGGGATCCAGATGTTCAACAATATCAGCAGGACCTTCCACCTGGAGATTGAAAGTCGGTGGATTGATCACGCTCACATAGGTCGCATTGGTCAGATAGATGGGAACATTGTTAAACAGACGTCGGATTGGCAGACTGATGACACTGATACGTGCGGTATAGAAGTCAATGTTGGTGTCAATAATCTGCAATGTCTTATCTGGCAGATCAAGATGCACAATCAGATCAATGGAGCTGTTCAAATCCTGCAAATTGATTTCCTTGGTGAAGATATTTGACAGATTCTGCATTCTGGATTTGGGACCTTTGAGTGTGACCGAATCCGGAATGACTTCGATTTTCTCAAGCACATAGTTTTGTTTGAGTTGTCCCTGATACCTTGGTTTGAGGGGAATAACCCGTTCAATGATTTCTTCAGTCTGAATGGTGATCTGGGCTGGCGAAATGCTGAGTATCCGGATGTTCGATGGTGCTGTGACCTGATCGGTTGTCAGATCATAGGGAAATGTTCCGGAGTTGAGATTGGAAAGATCCAGAATCAATTGAACATCATTGGGATTAAATGTTTTTCCACGCCGGGTTACAATCAAGGCCGAAACATTCACCATTGGGGGAGGATCGGACGTGATGATCAAATTGGCAGGTAACTGCTTGAAAACGATTGGCGCAAAAAAACTCATCTCTGTGGTCTCTGCCCCGCGTTTGGCTTGAAACCAGATGCCAAGAGCCAGGAATACCGCAAGAATTTTGAAGGCGTTATTTTCTGATATTTTGATGTTGCGAAAAACAAGCATAAGTCACACTGTGTCAACCGGAATGACCGGAGTTTTTTCGGATTCCTTAACAGGTGGTGGTTGATCCACGAGGACAGGCTCCTGTTCTGTTTTCTGTTCCACATTATCGGGCAATTTGCCGACCAGAAGTTCAAGCAGGATCTGTTTAACATTCTCTTCCACGGCACGCATGAGTTGTCCTTTATAACTCAGGCTGATTTCACTCCGTTCCTCTGAAACAATAAGAACCACCGCGTCATTTTCTTCTGACAAACCGATAGCGGCCCGATGCCTGGTTCCTAATGCCGGATTGATTTTCTGGTTCATGGATACAGGCAGAATACAACGTGCCGCGGCTAACCGTCCTTTTTTATCGATCACAACAGCGCCATCATGGAGGGGGGATGTCGGATGAAAAATACTCAGGAGCAAGGCTTCACTGGGAACGGCGTCCAGTATTGTGCTTTTCTCGATAAAGTTGCGCAATCCCGCTTCACGTTCAAACACAATCAGTGCGCCGATACGTCGTCTGGCCATCACCATACATGCCTGGATGCATTGGTCTACCAGATCTTTTTTATTCTGACCGGTTGAGTCCCGGAACAAGGCCATCAGACCAAACTGTGCCAGGGCGTTTCTTAAATCTGCCTGAAACAAAACGACGAACACCAGAACCAGGGATGTGACCACGTTATCCAGTAGCAGACCAATCGCATCCAGTTGGAAGACTTGTGAGAAGAGATATAAGGCAAACAACAGGAAAAAACCCATCAACATTGGAATGGTGCGGGTTCCCTTGATCAGCATGAGGGCACGATAAAGGATAAAATACAGGAGTCCGATATCCAGGGCATCCTGCCATCCAAGTTCGAGATTTTTAAAAAAACTGATCATGGGAGAAAGTAACTTGTTACATGGTTTAAGGAACCTGAGCGACCATTGTCAAGGTGCCGGAGTATTCAATTGCCTGATCCGACAGGATTGGGAGCAAAACGTTTGAGTGTTTCCTTGACCTCCTCGCCATCAATGGTTTCTTTTTCAATCAACGCTTTGGCAATATGTTCCAGCGCCTGTCGATGCATGGTCAAAATATTTTTTGCCCGATCATAGCATCGTGTCAGAATATTTCGAATCTCGGCATCAATCATCTGGGCCGTTTCATTGCTATAGGTTTTATGCTGAACCATGTCGCGTCCCAGAAAAACATGCCCTGCGTTTTCAGAGTAGGCCAGAGGCCCCAGGGTCTCATTCATCCCCCACTGACAAGTCATTTTTCGTGCGAGGTCTGTCGCTTTTTTTAGATCATCACTGGCTCCGGTTGTGAATCGGTTGAAAATGAGATGTTCCGCGGCACGTCCCCCCATGGTCATGGTGATGTGGCCAATGAGTTTCTTTTTGCTATAGCTGTGATGGTCCTCAATGGGCAGAAGCTGTGTGATTCCCAGCGCACGACCACGGGGAATGATGGTGACTTTGTGAACGGGGTCCACATCTGGAATGGTGGCGGCCACCAGTGCATGTCCAGCTTCATGATAGGCGGTGGTTCGTTTTTCTTCATCGCTGATCAGCATGCTCCGGCGTTCGGTTCCCATCAGGACTTTATCCTTGGCATATTCAAAATCCTCGAGGGTGACTGCAACCTTGTTATTTCTGGCGGCCCACAAGGCGGCTTCATTCACCAGATTCGCAAGATCCGCGCCTGTAAATCCCGGAGTTCCACGGGCAATAACCTGCAAATCAACTCCGGCTTCCAACTGGATGTTTTCAGTGTGTACTTTCAGAATCTGGAATCTGCCACCCAGGTCTGGATTTGGCACTACAATATGCCGGTCAAAACGTCCCGGACGCAACAGCGCGGAATCGAGAACATCGGGTCGATTGGTGGCGGCAATCACAATGACACCTTCATTGGTGTCAAAACCATCCATTTCCACCAGCAATTGATTGAGTGTCTGTTCGCGTTCGTCATTTCCACCGCCCAGGCCTGCACCCCGACTTCGTCCCACCGCGTCAATTTCATCAATAAAGATAATACACGGCGCGTATTTTTTACCCTGCTCAAACAGGTCACGGACCCGGCTGGCACCCACACCGACAAACATTTCCACAAAATCAGAACCACTGATGCTGAAAAACGGAACTTCGGCTTCACCGGCAATGGCTTTGGCCAACAGGGTTTTACCTGTACCGGGATTTCCAATCAGCAAGACACCTTTGGGAATCTCGCCACCAAGTTTTTCAAATTTGCGTGGATCTGCCAGAAATTCGACAATTTCGCTCAATTCCTCACGGGATTCATCAATTCCCGCGACATTCTTGAAGGTGATGGGGTTGTCCTTTTTTTCAATCATGCGAACACGGACTCTCCCAAAATTCATGGCTTTGTTGCTTCCGCCCTGCACTTGTCGCATGAAAAAAATCCAGATCCCGATGATCAGAAGCATTGGTAGCCAACTGTTCAGAATTGCCAGCAACAGGTTGCCACGACTGGTTGATTCCACACGCACTCTGACACCTTTTTGTTGAAGGATCTCAAAGAATTGTGGGTAGTTGGGGATGTAGGTCTGGATTCGTTTCTGGCCATCGGCCATCCCGATGGCTTCATTGCCACGGACCAACACTTCAATAATTTTCCCATGCTCAACCTGGTTGAGAAAATCAGAAAAAGGAATCCTCATTTCTGTGGAACGTTCTCCACCAAGCACATTGAATAAAATGAGCATGATCATTCCAATTAAAAACCAGATTCCTAAACTTTTCATTAATGAGCTCACGGTTTCTCCTGTAAATTAAGTCATCCTCAGAGATCTTCTCTGTTGAATATTAAACTTTTAGCGTGTTTTTTCAGAGAAGCAAGTAATTGTTTCAGCATTGAGGAAAAAATCCTTTTTCTGCCTGACAATCAGGTTAAGCTGATTATTGTGTGCGGAATAAACGGAGAAATCAGGATTCCCTGGCGCGTTTCGACATGTATTCGCGGGTGCGTCTCGCGTTTTTTTGATTGGCTTTGTCCCGTAATTCCTGTTTTTTGGCTTCCAGGGCCTGAAATTGCTGGATGGCTTGTTTCCCTAAACTGTCGAGTGTGCTATCCAGTTTGAGCGGAGTTAGAAAGGCAGGCTCCCGGAGTGATTCCAGAGGCCATAAGGTGCTTGCGATACCGTTGAGATAGACCCGGTAAAATTTGGGAGCGATCGGGATCTCAAAACTTCCCGTGTTGCACCAGACCTTGCATTTGGGGGGATGGTTGGCGTTCAAGGGGATTTCAAGCTGATTCAGCGTATCCAGAAATTGTTGTCGGCATTCTTTTGTGTTGAACCGCTGAAAAAATGACGGGAATTGTTTGTCATTGCTGACCATGTGCTTTTGATCAAATTTGATGGAAATGGCATCAATGTTTTGATCCAGCACAAACGCTTCGTTCAAGTTATCCCTGACAATCATGGACAAGGTATTGAAGCGGTTGACATTACAGATGATCATGATTTCGCGGATATAGTGAATGTGATCCAGCAACTCGTAGGGTTTGATGGAAATCGGCCTGAAAAAATCATGAATGTCATGTGCCAGAAGCTCTAACTCCTGTGAATTGACAGGATTGGTGCCGACCAGGCTGTTGCCTTTTGCCGGCAGTTTGAGAAACGAGGTGCTGTTGGTTGCGCCATAGCCCAGGTAGCCGCTAAACACACAGCGTGCGAGCCCCTGAACCAGTGCTTCCGAGAACATGACCATTTCACTTTCTTCACGGTTCATGGCAGATCCGCCCATCTGTTTGACTTCTTTTTTACTCAGGATGGATTTGAATTGCCATTGTTCGGTTGTCGCATCGAATTCAAGCATGATCCTGTTGCGCGGAATGCTGAGACTTTTGGAAATAGGCAGTGGTACCTGAAACAGTTTGCGCTCAAAGTTTTTTTCAAAATGATATTTGAAAATAACGTTTTCCAGCGGTTCGCCGGCAATCTTGACGCGTGTGCCATGGATATGTTTTGCCAGAACCGGGGCGACCACCGGAATTTTATGCTCACCACAGAAGAACATGATCATTTCCACCGCTTTTTTAAGGCGTGAGCGGTCCTGCTGAATTTCCTGAATCTGGAGCTTTTCCATGGACGTCAGATTGTCAGAATCCTGCTGTCGTTTTTGTATCAGTTTTTCATCAGCCACAACCAAATGCGGAGTGGTCTGGGGCAACAGGCTGTTGAGTAGCTTGGAAAGCTCCTCAGAAAGTGCTTCGCCCAACCCTTGACGGGTCAGGTACTGATGAAGGGCTTTGGCGGCCCGGTGATGACCGAGTTTGAGCAGTTTATTTTCAACGCGCCGCATGGATTCCACAAACATCCGCTTGAGGATCATTTCGACTTCATTGCCAACATCATCACGGCCTTGAGAAAACTTGGCCAGATTGATCCGATCCTGTGGCGCCGAAAAAAAGATGTCATAGAACTGGAGCATTGCCAGAGTCCGCCATGACGCTTTCTGTTTGTCGATCCAGACAGGTTTGGCTTCATTATTAAAATCAATAATATCTGAAATCCGGATGTGCTGGGCAAAGCAAAAAATAATTTGCTGTCGGATTTCCTTGTTTTGAAAGCGCATCAGCATTTCCGTAAATTTCAACCACCAGGGATCGCGGACCAACTGCGGGAAGGTCTGTTCCATTCCGGAAATGGCCTGAACCCACGGATGATCTAGCGGAATTTTTATGAAGATCCGACGTTCAGGATTCAACAACAGACGGGTGAGACTGGTGGGGACTTCCGCGTCTTCTTCCAGACAGCACAGCATTTCCAACCACCAGCAGTTGAGCAGGGCTTTGGGCAGATTACGGTGGCTCACTTTTTCGCTTTCGCGTAAAAACACAGGAATGGCATGTTCCCAGATCACGTTGCGGGGTAATTCCAGTTGACCCCAGTCAGAAAGTGAGGCCAACGTCAGTGACTCGCGGGAAGCATCCGCCTTTTGAAGGTCGAAGGTCCATGAACCCGTATCAAAAACTCCAATTTTACAGAATAACTTGAAATCATGTGGCAGATCAAACGGCATGGGCGGGGGGCCGCATAGAAATACCGCAGGATTCAGCAGAAAATCATTCAGCAACAAGGCATAGGCCAGGCTTCCTTCCGGGGAAACCAGAAAGGGTGTGTGCAGTCCCGCACGTTGACGTCTCAGGATATTGAGAAAAAAATGGACTTCTGCCGCAGGATATTTCCGGGTAAGATACGCTTCAAGAACCTTTATTTTCATGTGAGTCGGATAATGTGTTTCTGCCTCTTTTTCAGTGGCATGCCAAAACATCCGTGCCTCGGCAAGTTGTGTGGATTGCAGCTTGAATTTAATTTTGGCGACACTTTCCAATTCTGAACCCAATTGTTTTTTTAATATTTTTTGACTGTTTTTGAGAATCTGACGGGAACATTCCACAATCTGATCAATTCGGGAAAACGCGTCAATTGGAATGCGGCTCATCAAATAGTTCAAAAAATGAATGATCACATGATCCGCATGAGGGGACCTCAGTAGATGCTCAAGTAGTCCGTTATGTTTTTTTTCAGCGGTCAGGGCTGTGACCTGCACCTGGTTTTGTTGTGCGATATTTTTTAGAATTTGGGCACACTGAGGTTGAGTCAGAACTTTTTCATGGTAATAGCGAATCAGCCATTTTTCCATGAGTGCCTGATTGAACCGCGTCACACAGTGAGGGTAATATTGCTGGCAGAAGTTGGCTGCGGAGATGGATTTCAACGCGGGGAAAAAAGCTGTCAATTGTGCAGCGTATTTATAAAACACCGGAAAATTCGGTATAATTTCAGCGGCAGTGTCGCACATCAACTTTGTCTGCGTGACAGAATCAATCGTCTGAAAATGCTTCCACACCGTATGTCTGCGGGCCTGTTCATAACTCCCCGGAAAAATAATATGAATAATTTGCCGTTCATGTTCCGTCAGACCTTCCCCATATTTTTGCCGAAGCTGTTCCTTGATGGTGTTTTCGATCTGTTCTTGTTGTTCTTCCTTTGCCTGAGTCATGGTGTTTTCAACGACCGCGTTCATAAAACCCATGAGGAGGGCAATAAAGAAATCAGCGTCATTCCAGGGATGAGAAAATTGGGGATCGGTATCACAAATGACCTGCATATCCATATCGGAATCGGGTTTGTGACCTATGCCGCCCAGACTGCCAATGGTGGTGAGTGCTTTGATATCAGACGAAGAGGAACTTTGAAACGTTCCCGCAAGGTCGGGATATTCTTTGTTGACATAACCTTTCAATCCCGGGTTCTGATCAGAAGATGGTGGTAGATAGCGTTCGGCACTGGCCACACCATGCAGCGCGTTTTTAAAAAATGGCTGAAAATCCTGATTTTCGAGAGCTTCGCCCTGAGGGTCTCCGCCTTCTTTTTCTGAGAGTTCAAGGCTGGTGCCGGCTTCAGGGTTAATGTCAAAGAGAAACACGCTTTCATAAATACTGTTCACAAGCGGTTCTTCTGCCAACCCAAACAGGCTTTGAACCCGTTCATGATTCACTCTGGAAAGCGATTCCAGTTCAGTTTTTGTGTAATTCCGGAAATTGTTCAGTTGTTCTTCAGAAAAACATTGGGCGGTCATCTGACTGATTTCGCTGGTTTGCATGGTCTCAAGCAACGAATCATAATCAAAGGATTTGGACGGATCCTGGTCAACAATCCCCATTTCAAAATGAAGTTGTTTTAAAACAGCTTTCTGCTGAGAAAATTGCGGAGATCGGGAGGGTGGGGAATCCGTTGCCGCAGAGGGTACGGCAGTTGTGGGTTTTGCGTTTTTTTTTGTTTCAGGGGATGTCTCTGTTGTTGTTTTTCCCTTGAAAATATTGCCAAGTTTCATGGACCACAGTGTACATAATTGATAAATATGATGTGGGATTAATATCCATCTTATAAACTGGAAATGTCACAACACAAGCACCAACACAAGAATAAATTAAAATTCCGGCAAATCCAATTCAGTTTGCGAGAGACAATGTGACCTCTATACGGCAACCATCCCCTTCCTCACTCTGGACCGAAATGGTTCCGCCATGCGCTTCAACAATGGTTTTGCACAGGCTCAAGCCTAGCCCATACCCTCCGGTGGCCTTGTTTCGGGATTTATCGACTCTGTAAAAGGGTTCAAAAATCAAAGGCAGATCCTGTAGTGGGATACCATGTCCAAAATCCTGAATCATCACATGCATGTGACTGTCACACCACAGATGCATTTCTACCGGACGAGACTGGTGGGCTGAATATTTGAGGCTATTTTCCAGCAAATTCCGCAGAACCATTTTCAGTTTTCCGGCATCCCCCCTGCAACTGCAAGGTTCTGACGGTTTGATCAAGGTGACACCAGGAGGTGTTGTGCTATAAATATCTGTCATTTCCTGACAAAGATCCGTCATGTTTATGTTTTCAAGTTTCAAGGTCCCGAATCCGCTGTTCAGGCGCTCTGTTTCCAGAATTTCCTGAACCATGGTTTCCATGTCGCGCATGTCTTCAGCAATGCTCTGGCGAATTTCTGAATTGTCCACAAATTCCAAGGCGACCTTGACCCGTGAAATGGGAGACCGCAATTCATGGCTCACATCTCGCAGCAGGTGTTCCTTGGCCTGAATCATTTTCTGGAGTTTTTCTGTCATGTCATTGAAGGCCTGTGACAACTGCCCCAATTCATCCTTGGACCAGATTGGCAATCGGTAATCCAGTCGTCCCTGTCCGACCTGACGGGTTCCTTCAATCAGCACCGGAAGTGGGCGCAATACCCGTTTTATGGCAAAGTAACAGACAATCAGAATCAAGGTGAGAACCATCATGAGCGGAATCAGTGTATGAATCATGGTTTTACGATAAGACTTGGGACTGAAGATGAAGACTCCATTGGCCACAGGATAAATCACAAAAAAACGGTAACGGCTTCTTCTGAATTGCGGAACATTTTCCTGAAGTTCCGCATGAGGCAATTCTGCAAGTGTTGGCATCGATGGGTTTGTGGACCAGTGGTCCTGATTTGATTCAAAGCGGATCGATAGTTTAAGCTTCTCACCCAGCTTTTCCGCATGTTCCAGTTGAGGTGGCGAGCCGAGTTCGTGTTGAATGTATCCTGCGTAGTTTTTCAGGTGAAGCCGTGAAAAATCCTGCCAGAAATCCCAGTTCAAACTGAAGGTGTGACTCACTGCCATGTTGATCGCCACTCCGGCTACAAGCAGAATCAATGTCAGCTTCAATAAAATGGAATGGCTGATACGATGCCTGATTCTATGTCTCATCGGCCACTCCCACGAAAATATAACCGGTTCCCCAGACCGTTTTGATATACGAAGGATGTTTGGGGTCATCTCCCAGTTTCTGACGCAAGCGACTCATCAGCACATCCACCGACCGATTGTAGGATTCCCATTCAATCCCGCGAAGATGATCCAGCAACTGGTCTCTGTTCAATACCGTTTGTGGTTGTTGTGCCAGACAGGACAACAGGGCAAATTCCATCGAGGTCATTTCCAGGGGGACGCCATTCAGTGTGACTTCATGTTTTTTTAGATGAATGACCAATCCAGGAGTGAATTTCAGAATTTCAGCGGACTGATCCGGGGGACGTGAAGTGTGGTTGGTTCGGCGTAACACAGACTGGATTCGAGCCAGAAGTTCCCGTGGTTCAAAGGGTTTGGGCAGATAATCGTCCGCGCCCATTTCGAGTCCAATCACACGATCCATCACGTCACCGCGAGCGGTTAACATGATCACAGGCACCTGGCTCTGATGTCTGATGCGGCGGCAAACTTCGAAGCCATCCATTTCAGGCAACATCACATCCAGAATAACCAGATCGGGTTTTTCCTCCAGTTTTTTGAAACCTTCGGTGGGTGTTAGTGCTGATAGGACCTGAAATTGATATTTTTCGAAATAGTTCCGGAGCAGACGATTGAGTTTTTCATCGTCGTCAATCACCAATAATTTGGGGGAATGCGCATGTTCCATAGTCTATTCATCGGAAATGTCTTACAGGTGAAATTTTTCAAAAAGTAGAAAAAAATTTTGCCACAGAGACTCAGTGTCACAGAGAATTTTTTATATAATTATCTCTGGATCTCCGTGTCTCTGTGGCAAAAAACGGGTTTCGATTAGTCCGAATTATGGGTTCTTCATGAACTGAAGAACCCGTGGGGAAATTTGTTAATGATTATGGTATTTTTCGATGCGTTCCCGATGTTTTTCCATCAGTTCCGCTGCTTTCATGCGTTGTTCCGGAGTTAGCATTTGATAAAACTCCACATACTTTTGCCGGAAAAACTCAATGGCGTCACCAGTCTTCTGTTGGGTATTTCCGACCAGTTGATCCCATTTTTCCTGTTCCACCGTTTCGGCTTTCATCTGTTCCACTGCCAAATCCATCACGTTTTTGTGCACTGAGGTCCATTGCGTTCGTTTTTCCAGAAATTCAGTTTTGATCTGGTTGAGATGCCCCGACTGCTCTTCTGTCAGTTCCAGTTCATCTGCGATATGATCCACGACCCACTCGGCTCGTTTTTCAGGTGTTTTGCGGCACCCTGCCAGACCAATGGTTCCGATCAATAACCACAACAAAGAGAATCGGTAAAAGAATCGTCGCTTTCTGTTTTTGCATTTCATAATGCCCTCCAAATGAATTGATTAACAAATACGTGTTTTGAACACAACTGCATCCTAGCTTTGATTTAATTAAAGATCTTCTCAGAAAAGTAACAATTTGTAACAAAATGTAATAAGCGCCTTCCAGCCCTCTATTTATAAGGGGTACACGGTTTCTGTGCGCCTGAGATGCAGGGTCGTTTAATTTTCCAAAAAAAGATGCGTAGGATGGGTAGAGCCTTAGCGAAACCTATTGAGTTTTGTTGGGTTTCACTTCGTTCTACCCAACCTATCCCACCATGCCAAACTGAAAATTAAACAACCATGCCTGAAATGTGCCTTAAATTGCAAAAAAGGTTGAAATGTATAAAGTTGAGAATCATATTTGGTATCAATATTTTATAATCCAGGTATTTCAGTTCAAACGTATTCCACTTTAAAACGCCAACCTTGACGCCTGTCAATTTTATTCAGGAATAAACAGGCTATATTGCAAACCTGTCAAGATAAGGATTATCCGGATGGAAAACAAATTACAACAGGCACTACAAAAAGCCACCATTTTCAGTGCTTTGAACAGTCAGGAAATTGAAGCGTTGGCCCGTATCATTCATGTTTCTGAATTTCGCAAAGGTGCCATTTTATTCCAGCAGGAACAAACTCCGGCCTGTATGCATTTTCTGATTCAGGGGGAGGTGAAAGCTGTTCAATACACCAGCAAAGGCAAGGAAATCCTTTTACGGATTCTGACCACTGGCGAGGTGTTTGCGATGGGGGTTGCCTATCTGCAAAAGCCCTATGCGGTGACCACCATTGCCCTCAAAAAAAGTATTGTGGGACGGATTCAACGCGAGGATTTACTGGATGTTTTGCGTGGTTATCCGGAAATTTCGCTGAAACTCATGGGCATTATGTCGTTGCGCATTCAGGAGATGACACACCGTATTGTTGAACAGACAGGTCATTCTCCTTTTGAACGTATCGCTTTGTTTTTGTTGCGTGAAACTAAGGCGCAACAGTCCGAACTGCTTACGTTGCCCATGAGCAAGGCCAACCTGTCCAGAATGCTCGGGACTGTTCCCGAAACATTTTCACGAACACTGACTGAGCTTCAGCATCAGAAAATCATTCAGTTGCGTGGAAAACAGATTCAAATTTTAGACACACAGGGTTTGCTGGAACTAACCAGGCTCTGACTGGAGGAGATTATTATGGCACTCATTGAAATCCACAATGTTTCCAAGACCTATCAACTGGGTGAGGAAACAATCAACGCCTTGAAAAGCATCAGTCTGAATATTGACGTTTCTACGTTTGTTTCCCTGGTTGGGCCATCCGGGAGCGGCAAATCGACTCTTCTGAATCTCATTGGCTGTCTCGATCAGCCTACGAGTGGTTCAATCCGTGTTGCGGATCAGGAACTCAATGGACTTGATAAAAATCAGCGAGCCCGGTTTCGGGGGGATACCGTCGGCTTTATTTTTCAGGATTTTAACCTGATTCCCGTATTGACGGTGTATGAAAATGTGGAATACCCCTTGTTGATGGTCAAAAATGAAGACGGTAAAAAACATCGGCAAAGGATTCTGGACTTGCTGGATGCTGTCGGCGTATTGTCCCAGAAAGATAAATTGCCCCAACAGATTTCCGGTGGCCAGAAACAACGGGTTGCCATCGCACGGGCACTGATCACCCGACCACGACTGGTGATTGCGGATGAACCCACTGCCAATCTGGACCATGACACCGCTTATAAAATCATTGACCTGATGAAAACCATGAAAAACCAGTTTCAATCCACATTTATTTTTTCCACACATGATCCCAAGATTGTGGGAGAAGCTGAAATTTTGCATACGCTGGAAGATGGTCAACTCATTCACAGTGAAGATCGAAGGAGGACGCATGTTGAAAATCGCTAAAATCGCTTACCGGAATTTATTGCGTTACAGTCGGCGAACCTGGCTCACCGTTATTCTGATCAGTATCGGGATGGTGGCCGTTCTGTTGTATGTCTCTCTGGCTGATTCTTTCAAACAATTGATGATCGGGCAAATCACGGATGCCATGCTGGGGCATCTTCAGATTCACAGGACAGGTTATGTGGCCTCCATTGATAACTCGCCGCTCAACCTGAATCTGTCACCGGTTGAGATTCAACAAGTGGAGACCCTTGTCAAACAGTATCCAGAAACATTGTCTTATTCGGTACGACTCAAATTCAGCGGAATGCTCAGTAATTTTCAGGAAACAACAGGCATTCGTCTGAATGGAATCAATCCTCAGCAGGAACTAAAAACTCTGCCTTTGATGGAATACCGGGTGCTGGATGAAAATCACAACAAAATTGCTGAACCATCCCTCCAACCCGGAGAAATATGGCTTCCCGAACTTTTGGCCAAAGGTCTGAATGTTAAACGGGGTGATCCTGTGGTCATTGTGGCGACTAACAAGGATGGATCGGTCAATGGTCTGAACTTCACGGTGAGTGGTGTGTTAGGCATTGTGACAGGTCCGGGGGGAAAAGACGGCTACATGAATATGGAATCTGCCCGGCAACTATTACGGATAGACACGACTGAGGCCAATGAAATCAGTGTTCGTCTCAGTAATCTTAATCTTGCCGAGAGTATAAGCCGGAAATTGGGACTGGAACTGTCATCCCTGAAAAACGGGGCGGGGCAACCCTTGTTTGAAGTCCATCCATGGAGCAAACTCACACCGTTTGCCAATATCGCCAAAATCATTGATGTGCTGACCCTGTTTGTTAAAGGAATTCTGATCGCTATTGTGCTGGTGTCCATCATGAACGTGATGCTCATGGCTGTCTATGAACGCATTCGTGAAATTGGAACCATTGCCGCCATTGGAACCAGTCCCGGAAAAATTCGGGCATTGTTTCTGACAGAAGGTTTTTTTCTGGGGGTTTTAGGCTCAGTCGTCGGCAGTCTCATTGCGGTTGGGATCATTCAACTGCTTCGCTGGAATCCCATCAGCTTTCAATTCGGGGCGAATCCGGAGCCGTTAACACTTCTGCCGACGATTCCTGTTCAGCAGTTAGTCGTGACGTTCATTATTGTCGTGGTTGTCTCAACATTGGCCAGTTTACAACCGGCTTTCAAAGCCTCTCGTCTGGAACCCATTGAGGCGTTGCGGCATTATTGATTGTGGGAAAGAGGATGATTTTCCATTGCATGTTAACGGCTTTTTCTGAAATGCTGAAACTCAACAGGAGGTATCTATGAAACTATGGACAACGCTCACGCTGATTCTGTGCCTTATTTTCCCGCTTGCGGGCTATTCACAGACCACTCCCGGAGAATGGTTGAAAACTATTGATGAGAGCATGAACCCGGTGTCTTATGAATCCTATCGCAAGCTCATCAATATTGAACCGGATGGACGCAGAAAAGAATTTGTTTTGTTCGCGCTCAAGCAGGGGGCCGATAAGGTGGCCCTGCTGTTTTTGTCTCCCGCGTCTGAAAAAGGACGCAGTTCATTGCGTGTGGGCGACAACATGTGGCTGTATATTCCCAATGTCGCCAAGCCGATAAGAATCACATCACTCCAGTCTGTGACGGGTGGTGTGTTTAATAACGCGGATATTCTCAGTGTGGATTATCAGGCGGAATATGACGCCCTGGATATGCAAACCCTGACAGAAGCCAATGAGGGAGGCTCGAAACTGTTACAACTGAATCTGAAAGCGAAAACTTCCTCTGCGGCCTATGATCGGCTGGAAATGGTCATTGATCCTGATTTGAAATATCCCCTCATCATTCGTGCTGTTTCAGCCACCGGGATGTTGCTCAAAACACTATATTTCAAAGATGTGAAGGATTTTGGCGGAGGCATCCGCCGTCCCGCTGTGATCGAAACTGACAGTCCCCTGTATAAAGGCTATAAATCCGCTATTGTTTTTGCCTCGTTGAAAGCCCGGGAAGTTCCACAGGAAGTATTCACCACCGATTACATGAATAAAATTGAGACACTACGATGAAAATGCTCATGATCTGGTTGAGCATGATTTTGTTACTTTCCACAGTCCGTGCTCAGGAACAGGATTCCTACAGTTTTGATATGGAGGAATTCACTAAAAAAACATGGGAATGGAAAGGCGAACTCAGCCTGGCCGGGATTTCCAGAATCCTGAATCCAGAAACGGCCTTGTATCCCGTTAAGTTTGAGGGAACTCCTGAGAACGCGCAGACAGGAGAATTGAAACTGGTTCTGGAATCCCGCTGGGATTGGGAATGGTCACGCCTGTATTTGATCGGGGAAGCCTGGCACGCTGAGTCCAGTCAGGAAGAATTGACACAGGAACGGGTTTTCTGGAGAGAAAGTTATTGGGAATGGGCACAAGCGGAACCGCACCGTGTGACACTGGGAAAACAGTTGATTCGCTGGGGAACAGGTTATGCCTTTAATCCTGTGGCGTTTCTCGAACGCCCCAAATCTCCTGATGATCCTGAAGCACAGCGGGAAGGCTTGTGGCTTTCACAAATAATTTTGATGACCGGAGCCATGGCGGTCGGTATGCAAAACAGCTCCCTCACGTTGATTTATCTGCCCGTGCGTTCCGACATCAATGAAGATTATGCGGGTGTTCTTTCTCAGGATAACCGGGAAACGGAAAACCATGAAAATATATGGGGCATAAAATTTTACGCGCTCATCGGCGCGACTGATCTGGATTTGTATTGGGTTAACCGGGAGCAACAACAGCAACAGGGATGGGGCATTGATTTCGCGTCTAACATCACTTCCAGTCTGGAGTGGCACGGAGAGTACGCTCATCTTCAACAGCCTGATCAGACCGGAGAAAAAAGTCTGCTGGGTTTGCGTTATCTGACAGAACAGGATGTGACATGGATTGTCGAAATGTATCATAATTCGTCGGGGATGACGTTTCAGGAGAGTGTCGCTCAATATCAGATGATTCACAAAAATAATTCTCTGCCACAGAACCAGACTTCATTCAGCCAATCGCTGTTGCCGTCTGCAAACCGGAATTATGGTTATCTCAAAGCCAGCATCAAAGAACCGTTCAACTGGCTATACTTTAATCCCTCATTCGCGTTGCTCAATAATCTGGATGACCATAGCCGAATCCTCATCATCCAGGCGATCTATACGCCCGGAACCAACTGGACGCATTCCCTTTCCGGACAGTGGCAACAAGGTGACACGCTCAGTCAATATGGAGAGAATCCTGTCAGCAGTGAATTAACTATCCAAACCATCCGGTCATTTTGATGGCAGGCCGGAACTACGTGTCCGGCAAACTCAACGCCCAGAAAAACAGGGCCTATAATCCCCGCCTACCAAAGCCCCGCATTAAGCGGGTTGTCTGACGGCTTATTCTTTCATCAATGCTTGTTCATACAGCAAGACATCTTTCCATTGCGGTTGAAAAAAATACACGCCCTGTTGTTTGGGAGTGCCTCTCAAAAATAAATACATCAAACCACCAAACCGATCGTTGAAATCCGCTTCAGTCTGAATTTTCAACCAGCGCAATACCGCCAGTGTGTAGATTTTCATCTGAATGTCATAGTGACTGTGCACAGCCTGTTCCAGAAATTCAGTGCTGTAATCATGCAGACGGTCGCTTTTCCAGTCCACGAAATAAACTTTGCCGTCCTGTTCGAAAATAAAATCAATGGAACCATTCAGAAATCCATGACGAATGGTCCAGCCTGAGTCTCCGGATTCAACATCCGGTTTTGAAAGACACCAGCGATGCAGGGGTTCAGGAATGGGATAGTAAAATTTCATTTCTCGCAAGTGACGGTCACATTCAGATAACAGGAAAGATTTGTCGTGGATCGTGACGGGATTCATCAAGGTATGCCAGACAAGGCTTGCGCTCTGGTTGATAAATTCCGCGGAAATTCCGTATTTCCGGATCAGTTCTTCAAACAACAAGCGTGTCTTGGGACGTTCAAGCCATCCTTCGGGGGTAATGCTGTTTTCCAGCGACGGAAAAAATACACGCTCCAGCAATTCATGCAGAAAATTTCCGGTGTTTGCGCCTCCCGGAAGATCTTTTTCCTTGATGCCAGGGGCCACATTCATAGTGGTTTCATCATGCTCCCGTGGCGGTTCAAGCATGCTTTTTTCCTGATTCACGACAGGTTCCACACTTTCTGTCTGTTGTTGTTCCCGTTTCATTTTGCTGTAGGACGTCACCACGAAGCCTTTTCGTTTTTGCCGGAAGTGTTCGAGTTCACTGTTGATTTTATGGACCGATGGCAACCGTGCCAGATCAGAGTCCAGACCCTTATCACTGATTTGATGGGGCGATTGTGCTAATGGCGACTGTTCTGAATCCGTGGGGGCAATCCGGGAAACGCTGAAAATATCGGTTCGTTCCTGTGGATTATCAATGATGGCATCCAGGCTATCCATCAACGCGGCATACGTTCCCTGTGGTGAAATATTATAGATTCTTTTTTTCCCGTTGGGATGTTGCGGGACATGCCACAGGTAGAGACGGGCTTTGGCACGGGTCAACGCGACATACAACAGTCTCTGATTTTCCTGTTGTTGCTCCTGTTCGTTGCGATCCTTGTCGAGTTTGAACAAATCAATCACCCATTGTTGGTGTTCATCATGGTAACGGAACCAGGATGAATTTGGCGGTGCGCTGAATCCTCCGAAAACAAATACGACAGGAAATTCCAGGCCTTTGGACGCATGCATGGTCATGAGTTGTACCGCGTTACGGTCGCTTTCCAGTCGGAGCAGGTTTTCATCCTGTCCGGGATCCGCGTTTTCTTCGGTGAATGAAATCATCAGCAGGATCAATTCTGAGAGGTTTAGTTGTTTTTGTGTGGCATGTTTGACCAGAATTTCGCTCAGATGCACAAAATTGGTCACGTCTCGTTCCTGTCCTGTGAGAAACAACTCTCTGGGAAGTATTTCGGAATAACGGAACACTTTTTCAAATAATCTTTTGTATTCCCGTTCCATGGCCAGACGATGCCAGTTTTTCAGTTCCTGAATATGCTGATTTTCAGTGTTGGATCCGAAAAAAGAATCCAGTTCGGTCAGCGGAATGGAAAAAAAACGGGTGAGCCATAGTTTTCCGCGTTTTGAGGCGTCTTCGGGGTGTTCAATGGCTTGAAGCAGATGGACCAGATCTCTGGCTTCACGGGTTTGAAACAAGCCTTTTTGTTTATAAAACGCAAAAGAGATTCCCGCGTCTCTGAGGTATCTTGCCAGGAGTTCTCCTTCTGCTTTGGAGCGGAACAGCACACAGATATCTTTTTCCTGTAGCGTCACAGGAGGTTTTCCCTCTTCACAAAATGTCAGTGGATGTTTAAGCAGTTGCTGGATCTCTGTGGCAATTGCCCGTGCAAAGGTTTGTCGGGGAATATCCACTTCAGTGATCAGGCATTTTTCATAAATAATCGAAATTGCTTCTTGTGACGTTGCGCCAAGCACTTCTTGCAGTTTTTCCCTGATCGTTGTCCAGCCCGTGACGCGCTTGTTGACCAGTAGGCGTAGTTTTTCCAATATTTCCTGCGGGAGTACAGGTTTGGCCGCGGTTTGTTGTTTTTCCAGCCAGGACCGGGTGATTTGAAGGAGCGGTTCGATGGAAAACAGATGAATGGAACCTCGTTCAATGGCGGATCCCTGCACTGTGCGGCCGGGATTTCCACAATGGACGGGTGAAAACTGGATGTGCGGATTATAAGTGAAGAGGGTTGAGTGAGAAAAAATCTGGTTAACGCCTTCGATCATGGCTGGCGTTGATCTGAAATTCTGGTCCAGCATCAGTGGTGGTTGATTGCCGAGAATACGCTGACAGGCCTGAAGATAAGTGAACACATCCGCACCACGGAATCCGTAAATAGCCTGCTTGGGATCGCCGATTAAAATAAGGTGATGCTGTGTTTCGGCCAGGCCTGAGTCAGCTTTGTCAAAAAACAATCGTTTGAAGATGGACCACTGGATGTGGTCGGTATCCTGAAATTCATCAATGATGGCATAACGGTATTGCTCACGAATGGAAACCGTCAGAGGCGAATCGGTACCATCGCTGTTAGCCAGATTTTGAAACACCAGCCTGAGCATATCATCAAAATCAAATAAACCGTTTTCTGTTTTGTAAAGATCAAGAGCAGACCTTATTTCAGGGAGCATGCACTGCATCACCCAGGCTTTCATCCAGGTTTCATCTTCAATTTTCTGGTCTTGATCGTTTTTGATTTCAGGCAACATACGAACAATGGCAGATGCCTGTTCAAGCCAATGGCGAATTGGTTCGGGTGAGGTTTCGAGCTGGAAAACCTGTTTTTTGTTGAGCGGTGGATTGAACAGGTGGTTCCAGTTTATCGCAATCAAACCGAATATCAGCAGAGATTCCTGTTTATGCTGCTCAAAATCTTCCAGCGCTTTGCAAATAGACGAAATAGTGGACAACACGCCTTTTTTTTGGGTGCCATTGAGGTCCAGTCCTTCATAAAACTCCAGAACAGGATGTTTGCCTGTGGCAGTGGTTTTAAACTGCTGATCGAGAAAACGCCATCGCAGCAACGAGGGGGAGATCTGGTGTACGAGTTGATCAAAATCGGGCAATTCCGGGATAAATTTCCCATCTTGCATGAGCAATTGGGACAACTCTTTTTGTAGTAAATCTACCACATTTTTTTGAGTGTTCCGGGTCCAGATCAGAAATGGTTGGTATTTTTGAAGATGGGAGAGAACCGATTGTCGTAAGTATTTTTTGAACAGATCAGGAAACAGAAACTGATTGGAGGTGTGTTCTTTTTCAAAGAGTTGTCTGTTTTCAAAAGCAAATTCCCGCAGGATCCGATTGCAGAATCCGTGGATGGTGTAAATGGGGACGGAATCAAAATCCAGCAACGCCTGAGCCAGCCTGCCTTTGCGGAGGGTGTCAATTTCCCAGAAGGGATCACTGTCTGAAACATTGTTTGGCGGCGGTCTCAAGCCTTCCGCGGTTTCCAGCATGATGGTCAGGCGTGTGCGGATGCGCTCTCGCAATTCATTGGTGGCTTTTTCCGTGTAAGTGACCATCAGAATCGAACGCAGGGAAATGTTTTTTTCCAGAATAAGTTCCATCACCAGTTCTTCAATGGTGAAGGTTTTGCCTGTTCCGGCGGAGGCCTCAATGACGTTGTGCTGTTCCAGGTTGATAGACTGAAACATGGAAGATTGTTTTTTGAAGCGAATATTATTTGAAGGCATCATATCTTTTCAGCAATAATGAGTTGTCCGCACAGATGAAAATCTTGTTTTTGTTTCTGATGAACGGTAGTTTGTGCCACGAAAATATTTAATTTTAACCTGTATGAATGAATCCGATGTCAATAAGGAAACAAGTGGAAGACTTTTCGGCACAGTATTCTCCTGATGGGAGGAATGAAACAACTGTGTTTAATCATCTGGAGCAGGCAATTCTCCTGGTCAACCGGAATTTGCAGGTCGTTTTGTGCAATGAAGCGGCTGTCCGTTTCTGGAATATCCCTCAGAATAAAATTATCAAACAAAAACTGAAAAAACTTTTTCCTCAGGATGAATTTATTCCACGGCATGTAGAACAGGTCTTCAAAGCCGGACATAATGTACATTTTACAGATTACACAATCCATGCGAGCATTCGTCCGAGAATCACGGAATTGACCATCAGCCCGATTGTTGATAAAAATCACGCGATTGATCAAGCGGTAATCACAATTTCTGATCAAACCCATCTTGCACAGGTCAGAGCAAAAGAGCAGGAGCAGGCAATTTTAAATTCAATCGGCCTGTTTACCGCATCCATTGCACATGAAATAAAGAATCCACTGGGTGGAATCAAAGGTGTCACGCAGTTGTTGCAACGTGATTTGCAGCAGCATGAAATTTCGACAGATTCCACTGAAATGATTTTGCACGAATTGGGGCGGATCGAACGTTTGTTGAAGCAATTATCGTTGTATTCCCAGCCCATGTCACTGGATTACAGCACGTTCAATATTCATGAACTGCTGCATACCGTATTATGGTTTGAAATGGGCGCGTCTCAGAAAAAAGTGCGCTTTCATCGGGAGTTTGACCCCTCATTGCCGGATATTGTCGCGGATCGTGATAAATTGCATCAGGTCTTTTTAAATCTCATCCGCAATGCGGTTCAGGCTTCTCCCGATGAAAGTGATATCACCATTCGATCCTGTTACTGCCGGGGTTGGCAGGTGGCGGAGAAAAATCTCAATCCTCGCCTTAAATATTATTTGATTGAGATTGAAGACTCTGGATCAGGTATTTCACCCGAAAATCGTCAGCAGTTGTTCAAACCGCTATTCACCACAAAACTGAAAGGAAAAGGTCTCGGACTGTCAATTTCCTTCAGGATTGTTCATGAACATGGCGGCATTCTGGATTACCGTCCGTCCGCTAATGGTGGCGCTATTTTTCAGGTCTACATCCCTGCGCGCCCGGAATCAGACTGATCACCTTTTCAAGGGCTTTGTAACCTTCAGCGAAGGGACTGACAAAACAGGGGCAGGGAAGCGGCAGAATCCGCTTCCGTGTTTTTGGGATGGGGCTTAATATTTGGGCATGGAGGGGTCCACAATATCCGCCCATTGTTCAATGCCACCACCCAGGTGTTTCGCCTTGGTAAATCCATGTCGGACCAATTTCTTCAAGGCTTCCAGCGATCGCTCACCCACATGACAGTATGCAATGGTCAGCGTATCTTTGTCCAGATTGGAAACTTCCTGGTCAATCTGAGAGAGGGGCAACAGCTTTGCGTTTTCGATATGGCAGATTTCCCATTCACTGGGTTCACGCACATCAAGCAGCACTATTTCCTCACCATCATTGATCATTTCTTCCAACTCCGGAGCGGTAATGGTATGTGCCGCTTCATCGAAAGCTTTGTCTTCTTCCTCATCAAAACCTGGCAGGTGGACATTACAGAACGTTTCATAATCCTGAAGTTCATGAATGGTCGCCTTGGCACTACACAGGGCACAGTCAGGATCTTTTTGGATTTTCACATCCTTGAAGGTCATGCGCAACGCATCAAAAATGAGCAATCTACTGGCCAGTGTTTTTCCGATTCCAATCAGTGATTTGACCGTTTCAGTAGCCTGAACCAACCCGACAATTCCAGGGAGCAGTCCCAACACACCACCTTCGGCACAATTGGGAACCAGCGCTTTGGGTGGCGGATTGCTGTAAAGGCAGCGATAACAGGGACTTCCATTGTGAGGATCAAATACAGTCATTTGCCCCTGAAACTGATAAATGGATCCATAAATCAGTGGTTTTTTGGCCAGATAAGCGGCATCGTTCACCAGATAGCGTGTGTTGAAGTTGTCTGAACCATCGACAATGATGTCATATTGGGAAAACAATTCAATGGCGTTGTCATTGGTAATGCCGTGATTATAGACTTCCACTTTTATGGTGGGATTAGCGGCCTGAATGGTTCGTTTGAGTTGTTCCACCTTGGGCTTACCAATATCATCTACAGTGTAGGCAATCTGGCGCTGAAGATTTGAAAGATCCACTACATCAAAGTCAACAATTCCGATCGTCCCCACACCAGCCGCACCGAGATACAATCCGATAGGACAGCCCAAACCACCGGCTCCTACAATCAGAACCCGGGATGATTTGAGTTTGATTTGTCCCTGAATGCCGACCTGGGGCAATCGTAAATGTCGGCTGTAACGGCTAATTTCTTCATGTGTCAGTTCCATAATCCTCTTAAAAAGAAATGAAAATTCCTAGTAATTATCAAGGCGCACAAAATAGCCCACCCATTAAGATGAGTCAAGCCTCACACCAATACCTGGATGCTGTTCGTTTCAGATCAATGCGGATTCAATATCAATTCGTCCTATAACTAAATTTGTAGATAATACGGAGAATGGGTTTATGTCAGACATGGTTTGTTATTGTTGCATGCGTCGTTTTACTATTATTTGCTCATAAATGACTGAGAATCCCGATTCCAAATAAAATTTTGTCGTTCATGTGAAAAAATATTGAATAAAAATAAAGTCTCTCCTCGACACACCAGAAAGGATTTGTTACAGGACAAATAAAATAAAACAGCAATTATTAAAAATGGGGAGTCTTTCATGAAACGTTGGATCTGGGTGGTGTTGGCGGGATTTATTCTTGGAGGGTGTGCCGCCCCAAGCCTGTTTTTGAATAATATTGCGGTCGATGGAGTGGTTTGCTTTCAGGCTAAAGCTACAGAACCGCATCAGATTGAATTTTCTACTTTTCTCAAGTGGGGTGATGGCAAAATTCTGAATCTTGCAGAACGTATCCTGTCTAGATTTCCTGATTCAACACAGATTTCATCGCCTGAGGAGACAATTTGTGAAAATGAATTGGGCATTGAACCCCGGTCGTTCACCCAGAAAAATTTTTTTGAAGGACATCTGGAACAGATTATAGGGGTCTATGCTCTGAGAAAAGGACTCCTCCAGAAGCCTGTCATTGATGATATTACGCAAAAAAACGAACAGTTTCAGATTGATGTGATTTTTCAGGATTATAAGGATATCCAAATTCGTCTGTCAGGCAATATTCAGGGGCTTAGTGTCAGGAAAAAAGCATCATCAGAAGGTCTGCCAGCGATTAAGACGATTGGTGACCGCTTGTTTTCCGTGAGTGAATCTGTCGTCTTGTTTCCCTTGAGTTATGAAATACAGACTGCTTTTATTGGCAAGGAACAGCCCTGTCAGTTGAGACAGGTTTCAAATCAGGAATATGTTTGTGAACTTCCTGTGGAAATATGCTTAATTCCCATTCGCGGTACATCTTCTAAAGAACTGAAAATGGTGCCGGAAGTTCGTGATAAAAAAAACAATCAGACCATTGCGTATCTGGATGCCAATCTTAAATATGCTCCTTCCTCCAGTTTTGTCCTCAAATACACCTCAATTAAAGACAAGATTCAGGAGTATCAAACACAGTGCTTTGATGATGTGAAGTTTTTATCACAATTTTCTAAAGACGGAGAAAAATTTTCTGAAGAAAATCCGTTGTTGCTCAGTTTTTTGAGGAAAATTGCGGATCCTTATTATTCAACATCCTTCAAGGTTGAAGTGGAATCCATGGAACAGGGAATCCATGCTCAGGTTATTTATGATGAATTGATAGAGATTCCGAACAATGCGACCTTTTTAAGGATCGAGGGGGGGCCTAAGCCTCGAGAGTTTCTGCCGGATGGCGGGACAACGCATGTGTCTTTTCCTGATAAATATCTGGATCCCAAATATCGATTTTTCATTGAAGTGAAACAGCGCATGGAGGAATGCAATCGCCAGCCGGGAATACCAGTGATCAAAGGGGAGGGATCTTATATTTGTGAAGCTGCCACTGTGATTCCTGTCGATTTATTGACAGATATTTCAGATCAGAAAGAAGATTGTTCCACGATTTTGAGTATCAGCGGCAGGGATTCAAACTTTTATAAAGATGGGACTTCCTGTGTTTTAAGAATACCAAAACTACTGTTGAATGATGTGTTGACTCAGCAAATACAACTCAATCTCCCGGGGGGTGATTATTTGAAGCCCTCTGGACGTGTTTCGTTGTTTTCCAAAGATACGGACACGCAATGCAGTGCGTTGTTTAATATTTCGAAGCATCAAATCAGGATCGATTTAAGAACAGGTGCATGCAGGAAACTGTTTCAACCAATTGCCAAACTTGTGTTAACCAATCAGAACGCATTGACTCCTGATTTATTACTTAAAGATCTAAAGTATCAGGTTGGCAAGGATGGGCCCTTGAAATCGCCAGTCCCTTCCTCAATGCGTACTGATGTATACTATCTTCCTGAAGCTTTCCTGGAAAAACAAAACGTCCGTGTGTTTTTGGGGGGAAAATCTGAGGAACTTTATGAAATCAAAGAGAACGAGTTGACTTATTTGGCTAATGATTCGGGCCCCTTTGAGAAAAAAATCGGGTTTCAGGCTGTGGCAACGCAAAAATATCGTATTTTGCATGACTTTGATTCAACGCATCCAATTCCATGCAAACAATGGAAAATTGAGGGCACTTTAGGCTCCATTCTGTTTAGTGATGGACCACAGGGATGTATCACTAATGAAGCGATCAGTCTTAAACGTCCATCTGATAAGCTGAATTTAAGATTATCCATGAGTCAGTGGAATCATCCTGAATTTGTTACAGATCCTTCAGTTACAGAAGTACATTTTGATATTCAACCTGATCAAAGCGTTTCAAAAACCACCTGCTATGCTGTTAAAAACAACGATCAGTTGAAATTGATGCTGACAGGTGTTGATTGCATCAAACAACTCAATCCACAGCGTGTCGTGAAAGTTGAAAATGCCTTCAGTAATGTCTTGGTCAAACAGTTATTATTCAAAAATTTACCGGAATTCGCGGCTTCCGTGAAAGAGCTTCATATACCTCTCGATTCATCATCAGTACTTCTCGAAAATGACCAGTACTCTTCCTATAAGGTTAAAGCCTTTCCAGTTACCTACGTATCCATCAATCATTTTGATGCCGTTACAAAAGAAAGTCTGCCTGCTGTCGACTGTGATGCGTTGAAACAGAAACTGAATCAAGCCGGTTATGGAATGATTGGACAGACTTGTTCTTTATCCTCAGGTGGACAATCAATGATTCCGATATATAAATATCAGAAAAATGCGTTGGGATCGGTGGATCTTGATTGTCGCGTGTCAATGCGAAAGGCATATCCATCTTTGCCGGGAACTGTGAATCTGGTGCCGGGAGTGTCGCCGCTCGTACCTCAATATCATAATCATAAAAACCGGGTGTTATGGATTGCGGTAAATAATACGGGAGAATGGGAACGGGAAACCAGCGATGGGACAGAAAAATGGTACCATATTTTAAGACGAATTTTTACAGAACTTACATCCGCACTTGATGCGTCTGTTGACGAAAGTTCGTTGGTGGGAACTGTTATCGGTCGACTGGATTCTTTAGTTTTGACATATCACTATGAAAAAGCAGATGAAGTTTTTTCCGCGGCACCTGACATTGCTGAAAAAAGGATGGTTTTTGTTCCACCTCATAAAGATTATGCTACAAGGCTATTGAATAAACCGCCGGGATACAGTACGAACTTAACAGCGGATTTTTTGGAACAGTTGTCTGAGAATCTCTATAATATGGAGGGTGAGCAACCCTTGGAATTGATCACGTTCATATTTAGAGACCCAGCATTGCATAGTAGCAATCAGGCAATTAAAAAATTAAAAAGAACTTTAATGGGACAAAATAAACACAGGGATATAAGGTGGATTATCATTGAGGCAGCTCCCGGTTCTCAAAAAAATGATACCATCAAATGGATCGATGAATTTCGTGATATTTCTGATTCGAATCATTCATGGGAAATGATTCATGAGGTTATCAACACAGAAAATCAATTGGAACAATATAAAACTAAATTGATTGATTTAACTCAACAATACTAAAATTCTACATGAGGGGAGGAAAACATGCCTTTAGTAATAATTTTTTTAGTTATTTTTTCTGGAACGTCTGTTTGGGCGCAGAATGCTGACTATAATACACCTGTTCTGGTATTGCAGGATAATACACCGGTGTATCAAGAATCTACTGGGTCAAAAGAAGAAAAGAAACTGCCTTTCATGGAAACGCTATGGACATGTCGCCCTTGCGTGACAAAGGAACATAAGGGCCGCTTGCAGGTATATTGGTATGATGGTGCTGAGGATGATCCTGGTAAACAATACAAACTCATGGGGTGGATGGAACAGGAGGATTTGCTCCTGAATCGGACAGCGCTCAAGGATGAAGAAACTGATATTATTAAAAAAGTTGTGTTGAGTAATAACCCCGTTCAACACCAGAAAGACGAAAAGCTTGATAAAATTCCGATTCGATTCTCACCCAGGGAAAATGCAAAAATTGAGGCGGAATTGGGGATTTTTGATTTCTATATGGTCTATGCCGAAACAAAAAATTTTTTATTGATTGGGAACAGTGTTGGTATTTCTAAGCCGTTACTCGCCAAAGATACAATATTGGGATGGGTTCCAAGGGCAAGAACCACAGCCTGGCGAACTAGAGAAGCCATACAATTTGATGAATTAAATCGTGATAAACGGCAGCCTGTAAAAATTTATCAAACCCTAGATGGATTAAAAGACAAGAATGAAAAAGAAGTCATTGGGACTGAGGATTTTAAATATAAAACAGACTTTAACAGTTTTCGTTTTCCTGTGATTTCCAAATCAGACAAAAAAAATTATTATGAAGTCTATTATGTGGGAGAAATTCATACAGAAGATGGCGATGTCGTTGCGGCTGGAGATTATGATGTTGCGTCTAACGCCCTCAAAAATGTGCAGGAGAAGCTCAAAGGGTTGCAGATTTTGATTGTTGTTGATGCGACAAAAAGTATGGAGTTTGCTTTTCCTCCTATTGCAAGGGCAATCTCAAAATTTACAAGAAATCAGCGGGTTGCACAATATGATGTGAAATTTTCGTTAGGTGTTTATCGTGATATCGCAGATGGAAAAGGAATATTTGAATTAAAGCGATTTACCGATGCTGTCACTATGGAGCGGTATATTGACCAAATCTCTAAAGATACTTCGTTTGCGCGAAGCAGTCCTGACGACAAATCTTTTCTGGAGGCGGTATACCAGGGAATTGAGCGGAGTATTTCTCAACAGCAAATAAAGGATCAGTTGTTGGGTGTGATTGTTATCGGAGATCATGGCAGTCATTTGGAAGAAGTCTCTGTAAGAGAAAAAAATCGGAATTCGCATGAAGCTGTTGCGGAAGCCTTGAAGCAATATCGGTCATTGTTTTTTCCTATTCAGGTCGCTACACATTCTTCTGTAACAGATTTGAGTACGTTGCCCAAGGTGCCAACATTACAAACATTTTATGATCAGATGAGAGATCTTCTAAAAGATAATAACCAGATTGATCGAAAAGTAGTATTTATTCCCAAAGCAGAGGGCGAGGATCCTACATCAACAGCGTATCAGAAAAAATTGGAAGATGCGATTAAGCAATATATGCGAGAAGCACTGGATGCTATCATTCAGTTGTCTGCCGTAGTGACTGCAAAACAGCAGGGTGCCAGTGACATAGTTGCCAAGAAATCCGTCAAAAACAAACCTGACACTGGAACGGATGATAGCACTTTATATGGAGTGAAACTCTCTGAAATTCTTGAAAAATGGCTGAAACAGGAAATCGAGGATGCCTTGAAACAAAAAGGAATAACAGATCCTGCTCAACTCAATGAAATGGTGGAACAACAGTGGAAGTTGGTTTCAAAAAATCGTTCTCAACTATTTCGCAAGGGATATCTCGAAAATTATCAGAACAATATTCCTCAAATGGAGGAAATGGTTCTCGTTGAAAAGAAAAATATTGTGAATCTGGTTTCAAATTTTGAAAAAATATTGAATGCCTATCGATCAGAACCTAAGAAACGAACTGAAGCATGTCGGCAAACGGTTCTTGGAATTCTGGGAGAAGCGATGCCTGATGCATCTGAGCAGGAACTTAGAAAATTAATGGAAGATGAAGGTTTAACGATGGAATCCATCAACCGAAAAATGACAGGCATCAATTTTAAGGGCAATAACTCATTATTGACACGTCATTGTGACGAATGGTCCAGCATGGATCCTATTCAAATGGAATCCGATGCCAATCGAATTCGCTTAAGCCAGGATCGCTTATTCAAGGTGTTGAATAATCAGGAAAGTTTGTGGCAAGGTACTGAAGAACCTCATCCCGTATATTCAAAACGGCAGATATTTAAAGTGAATGAGATATTTGTAGAAACAACAGACCAGTTAACAGGAAAACCAATTCAGGTTGATTTCAGGCCAAAAAAATATTGGTGGCAGCGTGGAGGTGCTACATATGCATGGATTCCCTTCATGTCTTTTCCGTAATCGCTTTATTTATGAAAATAAATAATCTGTTAATTCAACGATAAATGCGGAAAATAATAATTTAAATTAAATTTATTAAAAAAATGATTGACTCTATTTTTCGAGTTACGTATAAGTTCTGGATTCGCTGATTGCGAACGCAAATTAGTGATCTTTGACAGAGGAAAAGAGAAGAAGCGTGAGGGTCTTTAACAAGGCCAATGAGTTTAGAGAAAGTAAAGAAGAGTTAAGGAACATGAGAGTTTGATCCTGGCTCAGAACGAACGCTGGCGGCATGCCTAACACATGCAAGTCGAACGTGAAGTTTTCCTTCGGGGAAATGGAAAGTGGCGCACGGGTGAGTAACGCGTAGATAACCTGCCCTCAAATCTGGGATAACTCTCCGAAAGGAGAGCTAATACCGGATAAAACCGAAGATTGAGTGATTTTTGGTTGAAAGATTTATTGTTTGGGGATGGGTCTGCGTCCCATTAGCTAGTTGGTGGGGTAAAGGCCTACCAAGGCGACGATGGGTAGCGGGTCTGAGAGGATGATCCGCCACACTGGCACTGAGACACGGGCCAGACTCCTACGG
>JADFZZ010000023.1 GCA_015232315.1 SAR324 cluster bacterium
TGACGCTCCCGGATTGCGTGAAGACAAATTGGCACTGCTTGGGCTCTTTGAAGAAAGTGTCTGTCTCTATCACCTGGGCAAATACCTCCAGGCCGCGGTGCTGCTGAAAGAATATCTGCTTAAAGTTTCCGAAGATCCCATTGCCAAACTCTATTTTGCAAAATGCAATGAACAGATTGACGCAGGAAAAACCGATGTTTCTCAAACAGAATTCAAGGAGATCGAGTGGACAAAGGATCTGGAAGTTGGTGTGGTCATGATCGATCAACAACATCAGGAACTTTTCCGGCGTGTCAACAAGCTCATGCGTGCCATCCAGATTGAAGATTCCACAGAAACTGTTCCTGAAATGCTCGATTTTCTCGAGGAATACGTCATTATTCATTTTCATGCGGAAGAAAAGCTGATGATGGATACCGGATATCCGCATTATTATCGACACAAACAGGAGCACACCCAGTTTATCAAGGTCTTCCGACAATTGACTGAACTTTATGAAAACAAGCAGAAAGGTTTGTTTTTTCTGTTTCATTTGCAGAATCATGTCATTGAATGGCTGGTGTATCATGTCGCAGGCGAAGATCGCACCCTGGGACGCTGGTATAAAAATGACAGAAAAGGATCTCAGGAATGAAGTGCTTGTTCCCTGCTTGTGTGACACTGTTCCTGGTGACAGGATGTTTTTCCCTGTCCTACGCTCAAACGCAATCCCCTCAAGAAGTCAATTTCCAGTTGATGCAAGATTTCGGTGACAGGTTTTATGACACGCGGGAAGTGCCGGGTAACATTTTGCGTTCTGTGGAATTCTATAAAAAAGCCTTAAAGATTCATCCGAAATCCGGAGATATCGCGTGGAAAATCGCCCGTTCCCTGTGCGGCATTGACCGGCACACCACCATTCCTGAAACTCGTATTGAATGGCTGGAGCAGGGCATTTCTTTTGCGGAACAGGCCGTCGAATGGGCCCCGGCTAATATCAGGAGCCATTTCTGGCTGGGGGCCTGCTATGCGGAATATGGAAGCGCGGCCGGATTATGGAAAGCCTGGCATTATATTTATCCTGTACGTCGGGAAATGCGGCTTGTCCTGGAAAAAGATCCGAAATTTGCTGGAGCTTATCATGTTTTGGGGGCATGGTACTTCACCGTACCATTCTGGCTGGGGGGCTCCAGGGACAAAGGCATCGAACTCCTGTATCAGGCGGTGGCCTACCAACCCGATTATACTCCGCATTTTATTCGTCTGGCACAATACCTTTTGCAAGAAAAACGAACCAGTGCGGCCATACAGATCCTGAAACAGGTCTTACAGGTGGAACAACCTTATCATCCGGCACTGGCAAGTGAAGATTTTGAATATGCCCGTGAATTGCTTTCACTTCACCAACAATCATCAACCCCCTGAGCCCAGGAGATTTCATGACAACTTCTACTGATCATTCAGCCATTCGTATCACCTGGATTGGTGTCATCGCCAATCTTTTACTGACTCTGCTCAAACTGGTGGTCGGCGTGATTGGAAAATCGTCCGCGTTGATTGCGGATGCGGCTCACTCTCTTTCTGACCTGTTGACTGATGCGGTCGCACTCTGGGCTTTGAAAGTTTCACAACAACCCAAAGATCAGAATCATCCTTATGGCCATGGTAAATTTGAAAGCATGGGAACGCTGATTATTTCCAGCATTCTGTTTATCACAGGAGTCGGGATTGCCTGGCAGTCTCTTCAGAAAATTGATAATCCAGTCACGCCGGATATTTCCACATTGTGGGCCGCCTTAATTTCCATCGTGGTCAAGGAATGGATGTATCATGCCACCGTCAGGGTCGGCAAACGCACCAACAGCCAGGTTCTGATCGCCAATGCATGGCATCACAGATCTGATGCCATTTCATCGGTTGCCGCGTTCATCGGCATTGGTTTGTCCCAGTTTGGATATCCGGTGATGGATCCGGTGACAGGTGTTCTGGTGGCATTGATCATTATAAAAATGTCTATCACACTCTCATTTTCAAGCGCCCGTGAATTGACAGACACCCAGCCTGAAGAAGAAGTGAACGAAAAAGTGGACAAAATCCTGCAAAATATTGAGGAAGTGGTGAACTATCATGAAATCCGTGCCAGAAAAATGGGACCCTATCTGCTGGTGGATCTGCATATACAAGTAGACAGCGCCATGAGCGTTTCCGCGGCGCATCAGGTAGCTCAACGGGTCCAGCTCGATGTGCTGAAAAAAGTACCGATAATCCATGAGGTGCTGGTGCATGTGGACGCAGAGGAAGACACTGAACTGGTAAACCCGAAACTCATGCGTTCCCAGAAAGAAATTGAACGGGAAATCCTGGATCGTCTCCAGAATTTTAATGAAATTGACCAGATTTCACACATACTTTGCCACTTTCTCAATAATCAATTAACAGTGCAAATCACCATCAACCTGAATCCCGATATGACCATCCGGTCGGCCTATAAAATTGCTGAAAAAATTCAGGAACGGGTCAATGGCATTGAGGATGTGGAAGATGTTGATGTTCATCTGGAACTCTCCCGGGAGCATAAATTTCAGGATCTCAAGTTCCATCTTCCTCAAACCTGATCACAGAGGTTGATAATGAAACAAGCGGTCCGACACTCTATGGAAGATTTTAAACAAGACGTTTTGAAATTGGTTTGGAAGATGGGGAGGCGACCAATTTAAGCCGATACAGTTAGGTAGAGACGGGTTTCAAACCCGTCTCTACCGATGGTGCCCTTCCACGGTTCGTTGGCAAGCCACCGGAGGTGGGATAAGGAGGGTTCCCCACCAGAGGTAGGGAACCAGAAAAAATGTTTAAAGATTCATGGTCGATTACTCAACTCAAAGCTCCAGCGGTTGTCTGGAAATAAAATTCAACACGGACCAGGGATTGAAGATCACCTGGTTGCCAAACAGATAGCCGTTATACCAATCCTGCACTTCCTGACGGCGGTGAGTCTGTTGGAAATCCTCCAGCATTTGATCCACCTCCGGTTCCGTGAAGCCAAACCAGTTCGAAAATTGGGGCGATACCAGCGAATACACCCCGAGATTGTTGAGTCCGGAAAAAATCGAATCCCGGGCCACTCGCAAAATCCCGGTCATGACGCTTTTTTCCAGATCCAGGTTGTCTTTCATCGCGCCGCTGAGCAGGTTGCGCATGAACAAAACCACGTCTTCATAGTAGCCATATTGCCACCCCGCGTGGATCGGCGTGTCATATTCATCAATCAGCAGTATGACTTTTTGCTGATGCGTTTTGTGCAGGAGTTTCATCAATAAGCGTAGGGCATTTCCGAGCAAGGGAACTGAAGCTTTTTTTGCGAGATCTCCTGGAGTTCCTGATTCTCTCTTGCTGTCAAATGATTGTGCTCCAAAACGGAGTAATGACGTTCGACTTCCTCCGCTAACAACAAGCTCATCTCCTGGTAGCAGCTCTCCCAGGTTTTTTCCTTCACATCCTTGAAGGTGAGATAAATGACTGGATACTGCCCCTGCCGGGCCATGAGTTCGGGATGTTGCGCAATCGCCAACTCGGCAAACAGCGCGGTGTTGGCAGGGTCGGTTTTTTCAAAGAAGTACCGTAGCATGGAAAGATTCAATGTTTTCCCAAAACGTCTGGGACGGGGCAGAAGCAGGACTTTATCCCCAAATTCCAGCACCTCCCGAATCAACAGACTCTTGTCCACATAGGTGTACGACTCTTCTATCAATTCCTTGAAATCCGATAACCCGATCGGAAGTTTGCGTTTGTGTGTCATCGATGTTCCTTTCTCTGCTTGGCAGTGATTCCTGACGTCTCGTCGGGAACCATTCCATGTGTTCACTGTCCGTTCCTGATTTTCAATCGGGAACGTTCAATTTGATACAGAAAATCATTCAGCGATTTCAAGGGGTCGCTTGCCCCCCAAACTCCAGAAATCGCGGCAATTCCATAAGCACCGGCCTTCATACAATTTTCAACACTTTCCGGTGTAATTCCCCCTAATGCGAAAACAGGAATTTTGCAATTATCAGTGATCAGGCTGAGACCTTCAATTCCCGGTACCACTGTTCTTTCAGGATGAGAGGTTGTTGGGAAAACGGGGCCGAATACCACAAAATCCGCACCCTGTTTTTCCGCTGTCAAAACCCCTTCCAGCGAATGCGTCGAGATTCCGACCGATAAAGATTGACGAAGGACAGGATGCATTTTTTTCAATTCACAACTGTCTTCCCGAAGATGAACCCCTGACAATCCAAGATTCAATGCCAGATCCGCACGGTCATTGATAAATAGCGATACGTTGTGTTGAGGGGGCAGGCAATGGAGCAATTTTTCAGTGAAGCTTGTCAGGTCGCGGGGGGATTTGTATTTTTCCCTGATTTGCAGGCCCAGATGTCGTGAGGCAAGATGAGGTGCGAGTGTGAGAAGTTGATCGGGAAATTGCTCTTCGTTGCTGAGCAAATAGAAGCGAAATGGTGGGGGCGTCACAGAACGCATGACAGGTAACAGATAGCCCTTCAGAATCAATGAGTTGAGAAAATCATGAAGAATTTCTGAAGCTCAAATTTATTCAAAACAAGTATGCCAGAAATGGTGAAACCATTATTCCTACAAGCAGAACAGGTGTAAATATCATATGTCCTCCTTCTCAGTTGTCCAGTATTCACACCAACCAGACAATCCGGAATTATCATTACAAGAAATCAATCTTCTCCCAGTCATCCTGACAAGAGACACCCGCTGACATCTTTCCTGTGTATGATCTTCAACTTCCTTGTTTGAGAAGGTTATCAACAACCTTAAAAAAACTATGACAATTAATTAAAGAAAAAACAAACTGTTCCGATAAGAAAATCAAAGAAACTTCAGGGACTCAAAACAGAGTCTCCAGCACTGGATTTCAGCCTTGTGAATGGGTGAAACGCTGAAGGGAATAAAAATGGACAAAGTAAACCATAATCTTAAAAAAACTTAAGGGATCTGCTAAAGAAAATTTCAGGACGACCGATAAGAAGGACAAGACAAAAGAGAATTCTACCAAGTGGTTTAATCATATATTTCAAGATTCTACAGGTGGATTTTAGGCTCTCTCAAGAATGTTGTGAGATTAGCAGATAAAATTTTATTAACCATTGACGCTGAGGTTGTATGGGTATCGGAATCAAATTTTATGAAGAACGAATGGGACAACGAACAGAACGTCCTGCGGACCGACAAAGTTTGTGCACCTTGCAGGGAATGGTATTTCAACCGGAATCTGTTGAAAGCATGACATCCATGACTCGTAGTGCGTGACCGGAATGAGCCGGTGATTCCAGTATTGAATAAACAGGTTGTTTCAATAGATCACGTTTTCAATCTGCTGGTTGTTTGTGTGAATCAGGGTTTGTCCCATTGGGGGCCATTGAAGCAACTTGGCAATTGTGTCATCGAGTCGAAGACGAGAAATCGTCGAGTTGTCAGCGGGTTAAACGATTTTTCACATTCGTTCGCGATGACAAAGTGAACCCCTGTGAAGCTAACACAATACGCTGATTCAACGAGGGTTTGAGTTCATGGTTGAAGCCTGAGCAGGCACCAACCATGGTCGGGACTCATGGTTTTATGCTTGATTGACTCATGGGAACATCAGTCTGTTCACATGAATCCAAATCAATATCCAAAATTTCTGCTTCGCTATCGCAGACGCGTTTGTGTGCCTGATAGAATGAGGAGCTGAGTTGCCGTTATGAATTGCCAGCAGGATGTTGGCTGTCATAAAAAACAGTCTTATTTTTGAGGCGATCCTTTGCTGAGTCCTGGCGGACAGGCCTTAAAGTGACTTTGTCTTGAGGAACGAAGTGAGGCATCTTGGGAAAGTATCCTGCGTCAAGTGAGGCATTGATTTGGCTCTGTCGCAGCGTGTTTGAACGCCGGAATTTCGATGGTGAAACTCGCAAGTGAGATAGTCGTGGTGTGTGGCGATGAATATTGATCAGCATGACGGAAAATTTATTGTCAATCCAGATTGTGGTTGATGGCACTGTTAACTGTGTGCATTAGCCTCCGTAGGGATTCATGAACAATGTTCCTGGAAGTTGATTTTGTGTCATCATCCGGCCGAATATTTCCAGCAAATTTTGTCTGATGAACAATGGATGTTCTTCATTGTAGAGGTATGTCCTTATCAAGGTGCGAGCTTTGTTTTTCGTCACGTGAACCGGGGCAGGATTTCAGGTGTGTGCTTTCAAAACATTCAGCATAGAGGATACAATGTGAATTGCTATTCTGTTTATCAACTGGTCTGAGAACGTTGCAGGGATTCATAAATTTCAGGTGATCCTGGCAATAAATAAATTCAGAAGGGTTGGAGTGCATTCAGTCAATAAATCAGCGATCTCTGATGTATTGTCTGAGTGCGCCATGCTCTCCATAAGGGATTACAACGTATCATGCGCTCATAAATGATCATGTCGAACATGATACAATGCTTAAAAGTTTCAAATAAATAATATTTTTGCAACAAATCGGAAATAGAGAACTGCTCTATTAAGGAGGAATCAAATGGCGATGCGAGTGAATACAAATATTGCGGCGATGACCGCATTGAGAAATTTGGATCACACATCCAGGATGACGCAGAAAAACCTGCAACGACTCTCTTCAGGACAGAAAATCAACTCTGCGTCTGACAGTCCTGCGGGTCTGATGATATCCGAGAGTATGCGTGCCCAGATTTCAGGCCTTGAACAGGCTACGAAAAACTCTGAAACCTCCATTGCGATGGTTCAGACCGCTGAAGGGGCTTTGAATGAGGTGAGTAATATTCTGGTCAATATGCGTCAGTTGGCAATTCATGCGGCGAACGAAGGCGCAAACGATGAGAAAATGCTCGAAGCGGATCAGAATGAGATTGAGAACTTGTTGTTTTCAATTGATCAGATTGCGAAAAACACCCAGTTCGGCACAAAAACACTGCTGGATGGGAGCACTGGTGCCAGCGGCGTTGCGGTGGGTGATGGTCTGGTGTTCGTGGAAGCGACCGATCAGACAAAACCATCTCCTGAACGTGGGTATGCCGTGAATATAACGCAGGTTGCGACACGGGCTATTGCGTCTGGATCTCGTGAAATAACGGTCAATGACGCACGTGAGGAAATGTCATTTGTGATCAATGAAGGTGGAAAAACCGCTTCGTTGAGTACCTCGAAAGGGGAGATTCACGAACAGCTTAGTACATTACTCAAAAACCATGACCGTTCTCCTGAATTGTTTACCGCAGAAGAAACCTCGGCAAATGTCCGGGAGTTGATAGCTCGGCATCTTCAGCGAAAAACGGAAGAGGCTGGACTTCAGGTTGATGTTTACATTGATGAATCGGGAATGTTGACGGTGCGTCATCGTGAGTTTGGTGGCAAGCCTTCGTTCAGTATTACGGGCAATGTTGATGGTGTTTTTTCCCTCAAAGCCAACGAAGCGGTTATTGCGGAAGAAGGAAAAGATGTGGCCGGTCTTATTGAAGGAGAACTGGCTTTTGGTGATGGTCAATTTCTGGTTGGAGCTCCTGGAACTCCGGCCGAGGGACTTAAACTGAAATTTGACAAAGTTCTGGGGACAAAGATTGAAGAAGTGCTAGATCCTGAAACCAACGAAGTTATCAGTAAAAATGTGGTCAAGGAAGATAACAACACCCTGGTGGGCGGTGATGTTGAGGGATATATCCATGTCAGTCAGCAATCGCTCGGATATCAGGTTGGGCCTAATTTTGGTCAGCAGATTCATCTATCGTTGTCGGATATCCGTTCCAACAAGTTGTCAAGGTCTGTTGAAAACAGCAGTGGCTTTGGCAGTTTGTCCGACATTGATGTGACCAATTCTGATGGATCACAGAACAGTATTCTGATGATTGATGGCGCTATTTCAGAAATTTCCAACTTGCGGGCAAAACTGGGATCCTTCCAGAAAAACGCCTTGGAGACAAATCTGAACTATCTGAAAGTTGCTACCGAGAATCTGTCCAATTCAGAATCCATCATTCGTGATGCGGATATGGCGGCTGAAATGAGTGATTTTACTAAAAACCAGATCATGCTTGCTTCTGGAACTGCAATGGCGGCCCAGGCAAACCAGATCCCCAAGTCCGTTCTGCAGTTGCTCAACGGGGCTCAGTAATCTTGACGCGGCCTCATGGTCAATCAAACCATGAACCGCGTTGAGCGTAACAACGGAAACCATTGATACCAAGATTCTGATAATGTGCCCGGAATCATTGATCTATGGATTTGTTAGGGAAATTGTTTTTGAGCGTCACAAATTTTAATGGTGACAGCGTGGTAGTGTAACAGATGGATAGCAATGTATTGAAGTTTGGGAATAGAGTTTCTGGTCCCCCAATCGGTTTTACAGAATTTGAAAATAATGATGTCACAGGGTGTTTCATGGATAGTTGCTCCAGCCATGCAAATCGCTCCTGCTACGTATGATTATTTACAGGTTCCGTATGATTTCAAAAGCACCTGAAATCCGGTGAAAAAATGATGGTTCCCCGGGATTTCCCCGTGAGGAGGATCCAGGAAGAAAACTGAAGCCTGCATTGAAGGGTTTCGTTGCCGTATTGAATCCGGATATATCGGAGTGGATCTTTCTGATAATACGAACCGGCTTCTCTGTGTGTAGAGGTTTCTGAGTAGCGATTGATAAAACTGTAGCGTCTTGGATACTTGTTTCTCATTGGGAGATGATCCATGAATCTCCTGAAATTTTGGGCACCTTTCATAAATTGTGAAAAGTAGTTAACCGTTTGAAGGTAGTCATCCCGACAGAGTGGGGTACGAGCGATGTGAGTAGAGACGGGTTTGAAACCCGTCTCTACGTCCGTTGGTCGAGATGACAAACTGTAAACAGAAAAATGAAAGGTGCCAAATATTGTATGTAAAATAATATTTTTAATATGAAAAAATTTTATTTCAGGGGTGTGTCTTCGGAAAAGTCACACAAAATTTCAGTTCCCGCAAGGGAGTTTCAAGCGGCACCATTCAGTGTGGTGCGCAAACAGGGTAAGGGCTCATATTGGAGGCCATGGAGGTGTCTGGAGTACCACCCAAAATGTCAATTCATGTTAAACAACCTAATCATTTAAGGAGGAGTTATGGCTATCAGAATCAACCATAATATTAGTTCATTAAATACACAAAGGCAGTTAGGGAACACCACCAGCATTCAGGCGAAAAATCTGGAACGATTGTCATCTGGCTTGAAAATCAATCGTGGCGCGGATGGACCCGCTGTGTTGGTAAGTTCCGAAAGAATGCGATCTCAAATCTCAGGCCTGAAACAGGCTGTTGATAACTCGGAAGTCGCGATTTCACAGGTTCAAACCGCTGAAGCTTCATTGGAGGAAGTCAGCCGACTGTTGATCAATGCACGACAACTTGCTGTGCATGCGGCGAACGAAGGCGCCAATGACGCTTTGATGCTGCAAGCAGACCAGGAGGAAATCACCAATGCTCTGGATACGGTTGACCGTATTGCAAAATATACCCAGTTTGGAACAAAAAACCTGATTGATGGAAGCCGGGGAGCCAATGGCGTTGCCAATGGTGAAAACATGGAATATGTCACTGCGGGTGTGAATACCAAAACATCTCCTGTTTCAGGATATCGTGTGAGCATTGATCAGGTTGCGACACGTTCTGAAATGAAAGGACAGGTGGCACTGACACAGGCTGTTATTGACGCTGGTGAACGGATCACCATTTCTGAGGGAGGCAAAACTTTGACGTTTGTCACCGAGGCCGGACAAAATGTGGATTCAACCTTGAACGCACTCGATGTCAAAATCAAGGAAGTCGGACTGAATGTCGATCTTCTTCGGGATGAAGGGGGTATCATTCACATGCGGCATAAAGAATATGGCAGCAAGTTTGGTATCACAGCATCCAGTTCAACCGCCGGAATTCTGTCAGTGGAAGGCAATGTGTCCGTACAGGCAATTCGTGGACAGGATGTCGCCGGAAAGATCAATGGTGAGGAGGCTGTTGGTGATGGGCAGATTCTCACAGGAAAAGTCGGGACTGCCAATGTTGAGGGACTTGCTGTGAGATATACAGGAGAGTCTGTTCCTCAACCAGCCTATGAAGTGGGAACCGTTGCGGTGTTCCAGAACTCACTCAGCTATCAGATTGGCGCGAATGCCGGGCAAACCACCCGGTTATCGCTCAAGGATATGAGTTCCAGGGCCTTGGGCAAAGGCGTTAAAACCGAGTCCGGATTTAAAACTTTGCGCGAAGTGAATGTTCAAACTGAAGCCAAGGCACAGGATACGATCCGTGTTTTGGACTCTGCGCTGGCAGAAGTCTCGACCACAAGGGCGACCATTGGAGCCTTCCAGAAAAACAACCTGGAAAGTAATTTGAACTCCTTGAGAAACGCTCATGAAAATTTGACCAATGCCGAGTCAGTCTTGCGAGATGCGGATATGGCATCGGAAATGGCCGAATTTACCAGGAATCAGATCATGCTACAGTCTGGAACTGCCATGCTGGCTCAGGCAAATCAGACTCCTCAGGCAGTCTTGTCCTTGCTGGGACAATAACAGGTGGTTAGAAAACACTCTGAATCTGGCCAACCGTTGCACTGACTTTTTTGGGAATTATCTGTTGACTTCCATGAAGACTGTGAAATTCGGTTGGCCAAAAGGCCTGACCTTTCTCAGAGAATTTCGGCTCCAGCCTTAATTGGAGCAGGTGTGGTTAACGTTGGTTGACATGTTTCTCCCGATTGCCCTGGATGGACTTTCGGGAGAAATTACCACCTGTGTCCTGGTAGCAGACTGGCTTGAGAAACACTGCGGCGCGATGACAAAAAACTTGTTTCCATATCAGCTTTGGTTATGTTGAATGATCCGGTGAATCATGTATTCCGGGATTGATCAACATCTGATTCTTGAATGGAGTTTGAGATTGAAAATCTCTTTGGCAACAAAGAAACAGGGCGTGGACGCCTTGAAACAGGTTATATCTCGTGAAACAGTCCTCTCTCAGCAATTAAAATTGGATGTTGAACAACTGAGAGCCATCACTCGTGAGTATCGAGTACGCATTCCGGAATATTATCTGAATCTGATTGAAGCACCGGATGACCCCATTTGGAAGCAGTCCGTTCCTGATGAACGTGAACTGGATTCAGACAATCTTCCTGAAGATCCCTTTCTTGAAGATGATCCGCATTATTCTCCTGTTCCTCATTTAACTCACCGTTACCCGGATCGTGTGTTGTTGCTTGTCACCGATCAATGTCCGATGTATTGCCGTTATTGCATGCGCAAACGCAAAACCCAGAAACATGGAGGTGTGACACGCTCCACGATTCAGCAGGGGATTGCCTATATCCAGCGTACACCTGCGGTTCGTGAAGTGATTTTATCCGGGGGAGACCCCTTGATGTTGGCGGACTCTCTGCTGGAAAGAATTCTCAGACAGATCCGGGCTGTCGAACATGTGGAAATCCTCAGGATTCATACGCGGATGCCCTGTGTTCTGCCCCAACGGGTGACTCCTGAACTGGCTCGAATGATCGCGCGGTTTCATCCGCTGTTCATGGTAGTGCATTTCAATCATCCCCGTGAGTTGACCCCTGAAGCCAAAACCGCACTGGGCTATCTGGCTGATGCCGGAATTCCCTTGAATAACCAGTCTGTTCTGCTCAAAGGGGTCAATGATGATCCGGTGGTGTTACGGACGCTCTGTCTGGAACTGTTAAAGAGTCGGGTTCGTCCCTATTATCTCCATCAGGCGGACCTGGTGCATGGAACCGATCATTTCAGAACCAGGGTTGAAACAGGATTGGAAATCATGCGTTCACTACGTGGCCAGATCAGTGGTTTGGCGGTTCCGCAGTATGTGCTTGACGGTCCAGGAGGAGGCGGTAAAATCCCGTTATATCCTGATGATCAACAGGTTGTTCTGGAAGAAAAAGTTATTTTGAAAAATTGTGACGGCGGCAATATGGAATATCCCCAGGTCGCCAAAGATTGAGAGAGACTGTGGACCTTTGGAAAAAAGCTAAAATTTTGTGGCAGGCAGGCAACATGGATGAACTCATGAACACTTATCATGAATTGGTTCATCAGGGGGAACTCAAGGCACACTGGTATCTGGCTTATCTGTATTATGCGGAAAAAGCGGATTATCCTCAGGCTCTCGGGCATTTGGGACAAATTTATCCGCAATATCCTCAGGCTTCCTATAACATTGCCATGGTTTACTGGCGCATGAAACGCATCAGGGAATGTGTTTATTATTTAAAGGCCGCCATTCATGCCGGGGTACCGGAAGCCCATCTTCAAAGGGGATATATTCATGAATGTCTTCAGGAATATGTGGAAGCGATCATGCAATATCAGATTGCGGTCTACAAAGGACTTCCACATGCCAATCTGTTACTGGCCCAACTTTATGAATCCATGTCTGACTGGGAACGTGCCGGTGATTATTATGAAGCCGTCAGACAGCATGGTATGGAACAATGGATACAGAATATGAATCTGCATAAAATCCCCGGTGGGCAAACGGCCTGGCAAATTGATGACTATTGTTCACAACTGAGGAACTGTCAGACTACAGGATTCTGGGTAACAGGCAGAGCATGTCAGGAAGAAGGGCGGTATCTTGATGCCGCGCTGAATTATGAGCAGGCGATTGATCACGGTGATGAGCGTGGAGAAGCAGGATTTCATGAGTTGTTTTCAGCCATGTCCAATGATCAGGAACGTTTGCCTCTGATCAAGGAACTCCTGCACCATGGGAGTCGCGAAGGTTATTATTTTCTGGCGGAATATTATGTGGATCACAACGACTTGAAGCGGGCGTTGATCGCCATCAGAAAATATAATGAGGCGACCAATAAACAGCAAAAAAAAGGTATGGTGTTGTTGAATACAATTTTTGAGAAGTTAGCCTCTGCTGAAACAGAATAAACATTCACTGCTTCACATCAATTCAACCAGTTGTGGATGAAGTCGGGGATTGCTGATAAGAATCTGCTCAGGTTTCTGCCACGGGTTTCCGGAAAAATCGGTCACTACCGCACCAGCTTCCCTGGCAATCACCATTCCTGCCGCAATGTCATACAAATTGAGATTTTGTTCCCAAAAGCCATCCAGTCTACCATCTGCCACAAAACAGCAGTCAATGGCGGCGGAGCCCAGAACCCTGATTCCGGAAAGCCGGCTGGCAATGCGCCCGAAGCGCGGAAGATTATTGTCCTCCAGATTTGACCGCAGACAGGCAAAGCCTGAAGCAACCACTGCTTTTTCGAGTGTGTCCACATCCGAGACATGGATCGCGGTGCCATTTTTGAAGGCTCCAGCACCTGCTTCAGCAATGTATAAAGTGTCCATCGCCGGTGCGTAAACAGCGCCCATCCTCAGTTCATGTTCTAGTTCAACCGCAATGCTGATGCTCCAGTGGTATTGTCCTTTGGTGAAGGAAAGGGTTCCATCAATGGGATCAACAATCCAGCGACCAACTTTGCCGATTTGTTCTCCGCCTTCTTCACCGTAAAATCCAAACTCGGGAAAATATTTACGCATATTCTGGCGAATACAGTGTTCAACAGCGATATCGGCTTCTGAAACCAGGTCTTTTTCACCTTTGTGATGAATTTTCAGATCACCCAGCCTCTCAGCCCAGTTCAGGGCTTCCCTGCCAGCGATTCTTATGGTTTCTTCCAGAAATTCCAGAGTCATTTTCATAAGGAGAGGCCTGAACCTTTTTCTAAAATATCCATCACTTCTACGATACTGAACCAACCTCGACTGGTGTTTTCAAGATGTTCGGTTGTGATCATGGTGACTTTCAGTTTGATTTGCTCAATATGAGAAATGTCGCTCAGGATCATGGTCAATTCCTTTCCCACTCTGGCATCAGCACTGACTGTAATGCCAAAGCGCACTCCCTGTTTGACCTCATTATTATTCTGGAGTCGGACAATACAGTTGTGAACCAGTATATCGTCCGAATATCTGAAATGTGCTTCCAGTACATCCGATTTTTCAAACATAGGTTTTCTCCCAATCCCCTGTTAAATTCGAAATAATGTTACAATTTTTACCACCATTGCATCAATCGTTCAGTTTCTTCTTTTTGACGCTTGAGAATTTCTTCTTCCGTTTCAATGACTGGTGGAATATCAGGTTCAATTTCAAACAGAACCTGTCCCCGTGCCACAATAACACCTGTGGAACCATCAAGTTTCATCGATTTAATGGTTCCGGGAAATTCCGCGCGGATCGGGTTGAACATTTTCATGACTTCCAGAAGTCCCACAACCTCTCCGGTTTCGACATGCTGCCCGATTGTCACATAAGGCGGAGAGGTTGGTGTTTCTCTAGAGTAGAAGGTTCCACCAGTCCAACTCAGGATCTCATTGCTTTTGGCTGGCGGCGGTGGTGCCAAGGCGGTTATCATTTCATTGATTCGTTTTGAATCGGTAAAGATTGCCGGAATTTCTACTTCAAGTTCATCATTTCCATGGAAATCAAAAAATTGAGATTCTTTGCCCAGTGCTGCCGGCATTTTAAGAATATCCAAACCTAACTGGAAGCCACGATGGGAAGCCTGAATATTAGCCCACAATTCAGGTGTGAAACGATTCCCGGGAATTTCTGAACCGGAAAGCACCTTGTCGAGTGTCTGCCAATCCATGTCAGGATTACCCAGACGCTGTTTCAGTTCTTTATAAAAGTCCAGACCACGTGTGATCAGTTTCTGGTCATCTTCCCAGATCTGTTCACTGGGCTCTACTCCGGGATGTTCCTCGAGTCTGACGTAATGGTAGAGTTCATCCAGAATTTCCAGAGGATTCCTCACCCAGATAAACTGGTTATTGTCCAGTTTCCAACGAGGTAAGGGGCGTGTTGCCAGCCAGCCAGCCATTAAATGGGAATCATCCAGAAGAATCTTGAGTGGGCGTGTCAACAGGGTTTGCTTCGTCTCACACATCGTAACAGCGTCTTTGCCGTTTTGATCTTTAACGCGTTTGATGAGCAGATTCCAGGCAATGTCCAGATTGACCAGATCCGATATTTGACGAATGTGGCCGACCAGCGCCAGGTAGGATTGGACAAACCTGGTTGAGGGTTTGACCATTGCGTCATTGCCTATGAGCCAGTTGAGCAAGCCGTAATGGAAGCCAATATTTAAATGCAGATCTGTTCCACGGATTTCTGTTTTCCGGAGAATATTTGCCAGTTGTTGAAAATTATTCAGCCTGGACTCACCATGGTTCACGATCAACGCCACATTGGAATCATAAGCGCCTGCCAGATTATAGGATTGAAACAAGCCTGTATCAGGGTTCAGAATGCCAATTCCCTGGTCATCGCGTAATTCATTTTCCAGTGGTGGCGACCAATAACGGAGAATTCCTCCCGCATGAGGTTTGAGGGCCGCATTGGTAGCGTTGATCCGTGCTTCGCAACCTGAAACGTTTCTGGGAAGCCTCTCAGGCTTCGGAATCTGTTTCCCGTAACAGGCGATAAACAGCATGGCACCTACCAGAGAATCCAGAATGAAATATTCTTCAGGATCAGCAGGATTAGCGAATTTAAGGGAATAAGCCATCTCCGTCACACGATGTTCCACCTGGATCCGTGTGTTGACTTCCATAAAATAGTGTGAATCCTTTTCCACAATACACTCAAAGGTGGAGGCCGAATTGAGACGAATTTCCTCGCCGAATTTCTGAGCCTGCTGGCACATGGCCCTCACAGTTTTCAAATCTGCCTTGAGTACTTCCGCTTTTCTGGTTTTTCCCTGTGCTTCATAGTCACGAATTGAGGCTTCCAGCAATTCCTCAGTCAAGGACACTTCCAGCAGTTTCTGTTCATGCATCTGCAAGGAACAGTCACGGGCACCCAATTCGACACACCACTCCCCATTACCAAGCAATTGAACTTCATTATGGCGTGTGTTCTCGATGTTGAGCTCAATCAGAAAGTTTTTATTGTCGCCTGCGCCAGTCGCTTTGGATTCAATCAACACCGCCTTGACGGCTTCTGCTATTTCTTCAGGTTTTTGTACGATACGCTGACCTTTTCCACCCCCACCGCCAATATGTTTTAAGCGGATGCGTCTTCCAGGGAGGGTGGACCAGATATTTTGAATTTGTTTTGCGGTTTCTGTTTGAAGTTCAGGAATTGTAATCAGGTCAACTCGTTTGTCATAGGATGCCTGTAACACATATTCCGCCTTTCGTTCCAGGGTTTCCTGATTGTAGCCGTCAGCGATTTCAAGATGATACTGGGAAATTAAGGATTTTAAGTATCCTTCGCCATCTGTTCCAGCCTTGGCTAACAGTGTAAGCGCAGTGATGTTATCCACACCCGGTGTAACCGAGACACCGAGTTTTCTTGCAAGTAGCTTGGCTTCATCTTTTGCGCCGGCGCTATGCGCGACATGCGAACCCGGACCAACAAACACAATATCAGCGTTTTCAATGGATTCAATAAACTCTCCATCTTCAGCCATGAAACCATAACCGGCAAACAGATGTGTATAGCCATGATCTTTGCATATTTGAATGATCTGATTGATTCTCGCGATCTTTTCTTCTTTGGAAGCACCGGTATAATCTGGAACAGAGTGGACAGAGCTTTTCCGGTTTTTGATCATTCTCAATTCAGGTGCCAGCGTTTGCGGGTAAACGATGCTGTCTTTATCAGAAAGCAAAATGCCACACGGCTGAGTTCCCAGGCTCTCAAAGATTTCAATGGCTTCTTTCCGGATGGGTCCGCGACAGACAATCAGACATTTGACATGCTCGAAAGTAAAAGATCTAGACCATGCACTTTGTTTGGATGACCATTTCAGAATATCGTTGTTCATGGAATATACTCCAGAAAAGTTATGAGGATCACAGAGAAGAGGAAAAGAATTATTTTCTGTCGGTAATGTGAAAATCAGTGCTTTTGTATAAAAAACGGCGAATCAACGCAAGCGGAAGTATCGTGTGGCGACTTTTTTTTAAAATTCAGACAATTTCTGGGGGCTGATCTGGGGGGCTGAAAAGTTGATTTACCTTGTGACGTCAAAATATGTAATTGCCTGAAAAATAGGCATTCCTGAAAAAAATGCATAAAAAAACCTGACTGAAGTCCTAAAACACCAGTCAGGTCAAATTTTACTGTATCAATCGTTTATTCGATTAGAAATAGGTTCCAATCTCGATTCCGATTTGTGACGCAACAGATGCGTTTTCTGTACCATCCATCCAGTAGCTGAATCGTGCAACAGCTTCACCCAGGCTTTTTTCAACGCTCAGGTAAGTTTGTGTTACTGCATCAGCATCACCATTTTTGTCACTTTCCATACCGACAGTCAGACCCACTACGCCCAAATCCATATCCAGACCAATATTGGTTTGGGTATTTGTGTTGTCTGCATCAACAACATCAGAACCGTAGTTCAGGAATGGGGTGAAGCCACTGACATTGTAGCTAAAAGCCAATCCCATGGAACTTTTGGAATCTGGAAGTTCAACACCGGTTGGAAGATCTTGCAGTTCAGAATATGATTGCATTTCATACTCAAAGCCAACATAGAGCGCATCCATTTCGTATTTGACAGCCAGGTCAACATTCATGATGCCAAAGTGTGTGCCACCAAACGCCTCAGCAGCGGCTTCAGCCTGAGCATCAGCAGCAGCTTGAGTCATCACACCCGCAGCAACAGCTTGAGCATAAGCGGCGGCAACAGCAGCTTCATAAGCGGCAACACCTGATGGATTGGCTTCTTCAAAGGATTTGTCATACAGACCCAATCCAAGTTCTACATTCAATCCGTCGGCGCTATAGCCACCAGTCAAATAACCGGCATCACCCTGCATGTTACCGTAATCACCATAGTTGCTGTTTCCAACTTCTGGGACATAAGAGTTTCCGGTTTCAACATCACCGATTTTCATGATACCGGTTCGCAGGAACATGCCTGAAGAATGAGCAATTTTGGCATACAATTCGTCCAGGGTGATTGCTCCACCTGGAGCTTCTTTGATGTTCAAATCCACAACGGTGCTGGCTTTCCAGCCGTCTTTTTCTGCGGACATGGTTTTTACCTGGAGTTCACCTTGAGCCGCCATGTAATTTTTGGAGTAACCTGAATCACTGTTGGCTGGTGACTCAATCAGCAGAGAACCATACAGTTCTCCATTGGTACAAATATTTTTGCTGTCTGTGCAGGATTTATAAGCATAAGCACTGTTTGCTCCAAGTCCCATAACCGCTGCGGCCATACTGGCGATAATTACTTTTTTCCATTGAAACATAAGAGTTCCCTTCCTCTGAGATTAATCATGAACGGTCATCACCACGACAACCAACCCGACGCTTAAGGCATTTCAACTATTATGCCAAAAGAAGCTGTTCTTTTTTCAAAAATTCGTCCCTTATTTCGAAGATTGACATTCTTTGTGCTTGTTCCCACAAAAGAAACAATCCGAACGTCTGATTGTTTCTTTTGCGGGAACAGCCTCATATCCTGCCAAGCTGAACATAAGATATTTTTTGAAAGATGCGGCTATGTAATGAAAGATATCTGTAAGTGTCAACCTTTTTGTAGATGTTAACACAAATTTAATATTAAAAATCTTTATGTTACATTGATTCCCATTCAGAATCTTCTCCACGAAACAGCGAGTGGCAACCCCGGCAACCGTTTGCCGCAAATTCACGTAACTGTTTTTTGATCAAGTCCATATCTTGTGTTTTCGCAATTTCTGCCATTTTTTTTGCTTCCTGCTTCATGATCTGTGCTTGTTCAACAAATGTCTGAGACAGTGTTCCATCCTTATTCCATATGGTGGGCAATGTTCTGGAATCAGCACCCTGGGATCCTGGTGGAAAGAGATGCGGCATATCTTCAGCCATTTTGTTCAGAGCCTCCGCATGGGTCACAATCTGGGAGTAAAGACCAATTTTTTTACTGACCAGCAGTTTGATGGCCTGGGTATGAAGACCTTTGGCATCCATAAATATTTTGCGATATTGAATGATGGAGTTTCGCGTTGCTACAGAGACACTGTCCTCTGCCTGCGCCAGAGCATAGGATAGAAAAACAATCAGAAACAATACTGACAGGAATGGTATAACTTTCATAATAATCTTTCATTCATTGTTGTGAATATGTTACTGATCACATTGGAGATCATAGGAAATCTGTGCGGAATAACGCAGAACAAAACTATTGGCTTGCGGCACCCAGTACTGGTGAATCTGGAGCCAGCGAACATGGTAACGGGGCGTGTTGTCTTCAGGACATTCCAGAGCCGCATCCGATAGCGCGATTTTATTTTTTCCTATCTGAATTTCTCCTGCGATTCTCTGGCCTTCGCTCATTGCCTGTTCCTGATTCTCATACATCGGGGTATGGATATCCAGGGTGATATTTAAGGCCATGACAATCGTTGCCTGAAATGTTATCAATAAAAAACCACTGAGAATCGCAATGCTTCGGTGTTTCATAAAACCTGCTTTGGAAATAATAAAATGTATGATTACAAACCGCTAAATGTTGGGTTGCTTCTGTTGTTTTTATGTTTTCCGTTCTTGGTAATCGCATCATCCGGATTATACAAGACAGAATATGATGATATGTCCATGATGCGTCAAAAATTAAGGACGTTGCTGGAACGGCAGCAGTTCAATGAAAGTTTACAGGCCGTTGACGGGATATTTGAAGATTTCAACGCCCTGGATAAATGGTTGGAGCATTTACATAAAAATCCTTCAACAGAAGCTCTTGAGAAAATAATGAAAATTCTGGAAGAATTTGAAGCCAGATTGAGACGGGTTCTGGAGCAACAGATGGCAGTCAGTCAACAATTGGATCCCTTGGGGAATAATCCTGCTGATCAACAAATTCCCCTGCAATCGATCATGAAAGAACTCCGACAGCATTTACTCAACAATGACATTGGCGCCGCACAGGAATTGTTGAATCGCCTTCAGGAAAACCTTGCCTATCAACAAAGTCAGGCCTCTCAGAAAATTTCACAATATTACGAAGCCCAAATGGCAATGCTGAATCAAAAGACACAGCAGTTTTCCCAGGCACTTGAACAAGTAGAAGCCCTTGAAAATCAGGTGTTGCAGAGGGTTGGAACCGGTAACTTGACAGGTGACGAAAAACCACAAACTTTAGTGACGGATCAGGTTGTGAAACAACAGCAGGAAATTTCTGCCATTTTGTCTCAGGCGACAGAATCATTTTTTCCTGTGATGGAGCCATGGATTTCGACTCAGAGTCTGGAGAATCTGGCAAATCAGGCAAAGAATAATTCAACTGCGGCAAGTGCTGCTTTCATTGGCAAAAAGTGGCAGGATGGGGAAACTTTTTCGAAACAGGTATTGGCTGATGTTCAAGCCATGAAAAATTCATTAAACACTATTCAAAACCAACTGCAACAACTGGCAACTTCAGGACGGCCCATGCAACAGACTGGTGCCGGGCGTTATGCTGGTGGAAAAGGTGTACGCCGGTTGAAGTTTGAATACCAGTTTGAACCAGACCCGGTATACAGGGGGAACGTGCAGGACTATAATCAGCAGAAATATCGTTTTATCACGCCTTCGCAACGGCAATATATGGAAGAAGTGATAAAATAGGACTCAAGACTTGATAAAAAATGTCGATAAAGTCGTAAAGGATGATTTATCAACAGAAGATTATCCGGATCAGTTAGTTTATACTTGATAGGGGGAAAGTTTTATTTTTGTCCAGAATGACAAAATCCCGGCTTAAGTATTCTCGGGATCTGTTCTATCCAGATGAAGCAGATCCTGTTCCCATGACCCAAAGAGACAGGAGGTTCAGATGCCCCCGTTAAATTATATAAATATGTATATTGCCGCGTTTGTCATTTGCCTTGGTGGTTGTCTGGCCGGGTCGTTTTATTTTTATAATGGAATGTCAGATGTCAGTTTTGTGGTTGCGACACCCTCAGGGGGGATAACCTACTACCTTGATAGAGGACGCTATGACATTTATTTAAAAGGATTTATTTATTGCCTGACCTTCCTGGTTGCCAGCGGTTTGTTTTTGAGTGTCATCATGGTGCCTTCCATGGGCCAGGTTCAACAACGGATGGCCTCACCTTATAGTGGCGGAGCGGCAACCATGTCTGTACCTCCTGCTCAGGCCAGAGTTTCAATGCCACAAGCCGCACCAGCGGCACCCGCGAAGGCTCAGTCTGTTGTGACACCGCCCTCAGGAACCGTGGTTGAGAAGGAAACTCCTGCCAAGGCCAGCACAAAGATGGCAGCACCTGTGATTGAAGACGAACCCGAAGATTTGGAAGAAGAGGATGGAGACCGTCCAGATCGTCCAGATGATTCCAATGAGGCCGATGTTGTCTATGGCTCAGGCCGAATCACGCCTGATTCACTGGTTGAATTCATTCATCTTCATCCTGACAGTGCTGTCAAATTTCTGTACAGCAGAAGTCTTGATGGAAAACCCTTGAGTAATCAGGAGGATGAAATTTATCGCGGATGGCAGAAACGAGGATTGTCCAAAGCCAAAGTCAGAGATTATGTGATGCAGATCATGGAATGGGATGCCGTACCAAACATTGCGATTTATGACATCTGGTCTCAACTTCGTGACCAGATTTTTGAACTAACTCATTGATATGGAGAAATGTGACACCGGATATTACATGGTGGGTTTTGCTGGGCTCCGCCTATTTCCTGGGAAGTTTGCCCTTTGGCATGCTGGTAGGGCGCCTATGGCTGGGGATTGATATCAGACAACATGGTAGCGGTAATATCGGCATGACCAACGTCATGCGTGCCGGAGGAAAAGGGCCCGGCGCAGTGACCTTTCTGCTGGATTTTGCGAAAGGCGCGGTGGCTGTGGTTATTGCCAGATTCGGCTTGTCGGAGTCTGGAATGGAACTGCCGGAGTTATTCACGCATTATACACTGATTGGCGTGGTCGCTGTGCTGGGTCATGTGCATTCCGTCTTTCTGGGTTTCAAGGGAGGAAAAGGCATTTCAACCCTGTTTGGTGTGCTGGCCGTGCTGGATTTTCGTGTAGGATTGCTGGTTGCGGTGATCTGGGTTGTTGTCTTTATCGCGAAAAAAATTTCGAGTTTGTCTTCACTGGTCATGCTGGGATGCCTGCCGTTCATGTTTGTGCTGGTTTATAGTATTTCAGGGCAGGGAATCAACTGGACGCAAACCGGATTGATGCTATTTTTGTCGCTATGGCTGATTTATCAGCATCGAGAAAATATCAGGCGACTCCTGGATGGAACAGAAGGCACTTTGAAAGTGCAGGGAAAACGTTAAATCGTCAGACTCTTCAGCGAAACAGGAAGGTCAACATCCTCTTCATGGGCATCGACGCGGGCAACCTGAAATACAAATTGAAGCCATTCCTCCAGCTTGATGAATTCCCGCATCTGATGTTTGAGCGGAACATGATATTGTGCGATCACCCCATGATAAGCCTTGTGAAGAATGCGCTGGAAAAAAGAATAACGCCTGTATTGCAACTGTAGCAGGGAAATCAGATTCGCCTTCAGATAGCGCTCCATGCCTTCCCTGATCAGGACATGGACATAAAGAAATTCCTGCATTTTGGCCACATGAAAACTGTCATTGAAAATATCATCAAAGCCTTCCACGTCCGCCTGTTCTTCAGGCGCGGCTTCTCCATATTTTTGATGCACCATATTTTTAATCAAGTCAAACACACCCGTACAAATCTGAATGGAGGGGGTGTATCTCAGTAAATCCTGAATTAAAGTAAATTGAGTGTCAGTGAAAGGAAATTGTCCCAGACTGATCCTGCGTTTTTGTCCGGGAGATGGCTCAAGAATTTGCTGGAACACATTGTTCAAGGGAACAGGTTGTTTGATGATTTCATCTTTCCATAAATCTTCCCTGGTATATTCCTGATTTTCACCCACCACCTGATTTTTGTTGCCGGACGAGATCTGCCAGAACTTTTCCTGAAGCAACGCCATTTTTTCATGCCCATGAATATTTTCGAGCAAGGTGTAGTGCAGTGTTCGATAGGCAATTCGCATTTCACCAATAAAATTTTTAATCTTTGATTCCATTTCTTTGAGGGACCATACCTTTGTCAGCATGGTTTGAATCTCTCCGGAAATTTCATGGTTCGGCTTTGTGTTAAATTTTTGAAGCACTTCCAGAGCCCGGGGGTAGGCTTGAACCAGTCCTTTTATATTTTTTACCGTGAGATGCTCAAATTCTGTGCTGCTGAATAATAACTGATTGCACAAAACAATTCTGGTCGCGTTCAGAATCAGTTCCTGATCATGGTGTGCTGGAACCATCCCTGTGAGACCTGCCGCAAAACGGAAAAAATCTATTTCTTCGTATAAACCCATGGATAACTTCCCCGGAAAAAGGATTTGCAGAATAAACTTCCTGATTCGTGCCTGATGTTTGCATGAGGCTTTCAATGAATCCATACCTCTAACAAAACTCATAAGCAAACCATGCGCCTGAACAAACGTTATTTGATGATTTTCCTCCTGATGGTTCCGGTTCTGTATGTTGTCATGAACCCTCACTTCAGGAAAACTACAGCCGGGATCTCTGATGATGCGCCGTTGGAACTGTCAGCGACAGAACAATCACGACGTGTTGTAAGTCCTCTATGGCTGGAGGCTGGCATGGAAGTGGATTCTTTTTCAAAAGACAAATTGAACAAACGTATCAAGCAGGGTTTTAAATTTATTCAGGGCGCGCCTCTGGAAGAAATGGATCTGACCGGCGCCTATCTGATGTCCATGAATTTATCGGGCACACGTTTTAACCGAACGATCCTGAAAAACGCGCAATTGATCAATACCGTATGGGCCTTCGCGGATCTGACAGAAGCGGATCTCAGCGAGAGCACATTGCGTGGCGCCCGGTTTAAAGACGCAATTGTGGTCAGAACCAATTTTCAGGGCGCCCGACTTCAGGGGGCGCAGGGACTTCCGGAATGGGTGATGCAGGGGGTTTCCGCAGACCAGATATTTGAATTTAATATTCTGGTCCATCGTGTTCGCCGGGGCTTTAATCAGCTTGATGGAAGTCGGTTGACAGGTGGTGATTTTTCAGGCGTGTTTCTAAAAAACGGATCCTTTCAACAAGCGGATCTGAGCCATGTGAATTTCAGTCATGCGGATTTACGAGGCAGTCGTTTTGATGGTGCTGTGCTTGATTTTGCTGATTTTTCAGGCGCGGATGTGCGGGGAGCCTGTTTTATAAAAGTCCGTGGTTTGCCTCCATGGATCTCAATGGGATTGAATGATCAGGGGGTCTTTGACGAAAAACAGCTTGTGGCCGCGGTTCGTGCAGGATTTCATCAACTACAGGGAGCCTTTTTACCCGGAGCTGATTTTTCAGGTGTCCGGTTTTCTGAAGCTGATGTTCGTCAGGCTGTTTTACCTGGAGCTAATTTCAGTGGCAGTTCATGGCATTTATCAAATTTTGAAGACAGCGATTTATCCGGAAGCCTGATGACAGACGTATTTTTTGAAAAGACTCTGTTTCATAAGGCACGCTGGCATCGAACTCAACTGGAGGGTGCGGTGTTTGATCATGCGGAGGGATTACCGCCATGGATTCAGGCAGGACTCGATGAACAGGGGATCTATCACCAGAAAACACTGGTTCGCGCCATCAGTCAGGGATTCAAACAATTGCAGGGCGCTCAGCTTGAAGGGGCCTTACTGGAAGCCATTGAGCTGACGAACGCGAATCTTGAATTTGCCAATTTAAAAAATACAAGATGGATTCGGGTCAATCTGCCCCATTCAAGTTTGCGGCATGCGAATCTTCAGGGCGCTCAGTGGCTTGATTCAGATTGTCAGCATGTGGATCTGTCTGAGGCGAATCTGGCGGAAAGTGACTGGGAACGGACTGATTTGCGTCATGGCAATCTAACCGGGGTCTATCTGAATGAAACAGGGATGAATCAAACACGAATCTTGGCATTATGGAAAGACAAACTGCAAGGGCTTGCCGGTAACCCGTCATGGGAATAACAATCACATAAAAACAAAACTATGCATCTTTCTATTCGTATAAAAATTCTGCTGGGTTTTCTGAGCACCTTGCTCATCATGGGTGCCAGCGAAGGCTTCAGTGTGGTTTCCATGAGTGGAATTCTGAATGAAATAAGGAGTATGGTTGATGTGGATGTCGCTATCCGGAAGCAGGCCTATCAGATCCAGTTCCTGTTTTTTCAGATGCGGCGTCATGAAACGATGCTGACCAACCATTATTCTGCTGAAGAATATGATCTGATTGAAGATCGGCTCAAGCGAATGGAAACAGCCTTGGAATCTCTGATGTTATTGTATCAGGATCAACTGTATTCACGTGAGGATCTGGTAAATATTCAGCGGTTTCTGGGAGAGTACCGTTCAGGATTGGAGCGCATCCAACATGAACTCTCGCGTCGGGGGCAATCACTTCATGATATTTTGCGGCATGATCTGCTCGATATATCAAAAAGTTTAGACCAGGAAGTGTTGCGGCAGAATTCACCGGAAATGATCCAGCAGGATTTTTTACGGAGATATTTTGAGTCCGGATATCTGGCTGAAGGACGGTTGCTGGAAGACCTTAAAAAAATAATCGGCCTCTGGCAGGAAAAAATGGAAATGGACGAGTCTGGTGTTCTGACCCCGTTGCATCAAATTCTGAATCAGTATGCAAACAAACTCAATGCGCTTTCAGGACTTGATCAGCAGCAGCAACTGGATATCAGCATGCTTCAGTCTTCTGTGGAGATGGTGCCTGTAATTCTGGAAAAAATCATACAGCAGGCCGATCAGGGGATTGCGGACCATGTGGAAAGTATTGAACGTAAGGAAAAAAAGCAGACATCCTTGTTTTGGTCGGAATCCTTCTTGCTCTTGTGATTGCGGCATTTATGGCAGGATGGTTTGTGACCGTGATGATTGTGCAACCTGTGAGGAATGTCACTCACATGGCTGTAAATATTTCCAGGGGAAATCTCAGTATGGATAAAATGGAGACACATTCCCGGGATGAAATCTCTGATTTGACTGAAAGTCTCAATAATCTTCAGGGCAGTCTCCAACAGATCATCGCACGGTTTCGTTCTTCTTCAAACAGGATCATGAATTTTTCCAGTATGATTCATGATACAGCCAAAGATGTGGCCGACACGGCAAACGGTCTGGATAAACGGGTACAGATTCAGTCCAGAGATTTGCGGAAATGCACAGAAATTATTCAGGAAATGGCTCAGATGATGGAAAGTGTTGTGCATATTACGCGCGAGGGCGCCTCCTTGAGCAAAAATGCTTATCGAGAGTCACTGGATGGAAACCGGCTTATGAGCCAGATGCAGGGGAAAATTGACGAAATCAGCAGGATGACCCGTGAGATTCATACCAGTATTGGATTGATTTATGAATTTGCCAACAACACGGCAATTCTGGCCATCAACGCATCGGTTGAAGCCATCAAGGCCGGCGATTCAGGAAAAGGATTCGGTGTTGTCGCGTCTGAAATCAGAAAACTGGCCGAACAATCGACCACTTATGCCATACAGATCGGAAATCTGGTGGAACGGGCACAATACACTGTGGATGATGGTGTGACTATTACCAAAGCGGTGGATCAATCCTTTCAGAACATTAAAGATATTGTGCATTCCATGTCAGACAGCCAGCAGTCGATCGCGCAGATGATTAAAAACCAAAGTCAGCACAGCCATAATATTATTGTGACAACCATTCATGAAATTGAACGAGGCATGGTAAAAACAGGAACAGAAGCAAGGCATTTGAGTCAATCGGCAGCCTCACAATCTGAAAAAATCAACAATCTCTCAAAAATGACGCTCCAAACGTTGCAGACCCTTAAGGTTTTCAGAATAGGCAGCATTTCGGTCAAGGACGATAATTCATGAAAATTATTCTGGCCGTCAATGAGCCAACCACCATCAAAACATTGCATGAATTGGGGCTAACGATTTCCGTCATTCATCCGGACAATTCAATTGCACAGAAACTTCCGACCGGAGTCCAGTTGATTGAAGGGGATTTTAATGAAGAAGCCACCCTGATTCAGGCCGATATCGGTCATGCTGATGTGTTTCTGGTTTTGTCCCATGATGACGCATTCAACTTGAATGCGGGCTTGATCGCAAAACGTCTCAATCCCCGGATTCGTGTGGTGATCCGCATGTTCAATCAAAGTCTGGCGCATCGCATCAATCAGCTTTATGACAATTTTTTCTGTGTTTCCACATCTCATGTGATTTCTCCAGTCTTTGCTTTCCGATTGGTTTTCCCTGAATACTGCGGCTATTTTTATCACGATGAGGTCTATCATGTTCTGCGTAATCTTACGATTCCCAAACATTCGCCATGGGTCGGACGCAAGGGCAAAGTGTTTGATGAAGGGACCAAAGTTCAACACACCCGGGGCAACGAAGAAATTTTTGATGATGAGGAACCCATCCGTGAAGGCGACTCTGTGATTGTTGCCAAACGGCAGGAATTAGCGGTCAAGCCACTGGGACTTTTTTCCAGAATCATGCACAGCATCAAATCCCGTTTGGAGCCCATCCAGATTTTTGTGCGGGAGTATATGTTTCGTGACACGTTGTTCCGGGTGAGTTCGCTTCTCACCATCACCTTGCTGTTGTTTGCTGTTCCCTATTTCTATTTTGCGCTGGATCTCAATTTTCTCGATGGTGCCTATTTTGCCATCACGATTCTCACAACCATTGGTTTTGGCGACATCAGCTTCATCAATTATCCTGAAATTCATAAGGTGATCGGCATTGGCATCATGCTGATCAGTGCTCTGATCATGGCGTTGGTCACAGCGACCGTGACCAATTTTTTCATGTCTGAACGTCTGTCGAGAACACTGGCCCAGTTTCAGATTCCCCGCATGAATCATTACATTACCTGCGGTTTAGGTGAGATGGGTTCCCAGGTGCTAAAGATTCTCAAGAAGATCGGGATCCCGATTGTGGGAATTGAACCGGAATCTTCGAATCAATTTCTACAGGAATTAAAGGAACTCAAAATTCCGGTTGTTCAGGGCAACGTCAAGGATGTGACCATTCTGGAGTATGTCAACACACATAAGGCAAAAGCGATTTTATTATTGACTCCGGATGATCTGGTAAATCTGGAAGCTTCCATGACAGCACTGGATATGAACCCTGAGATCAGAACCATTATCAGAATGGAAAAAATGGAATCAGGGTTGGGGGCACAGGCAGAAAGTCCGGCAAAACTGTCTTCGTTTTTCTTTGTGTCCGCCGCCTTGGGCGAACCAAGCATCGGCATCATGGAAGATCGTGGCAACCCCTATCTGATTTTTCAGATCAGCGTCGATCATTTTCCAAGATTGCTGGATCAGTCGTTGCTGGATATTTCAATTGCATACGACCTCAGTATTATCATGCATTCCACTGAATGGGATTATCTTAAAAATCTGGATAATAAATATTTACGGGCCGGTGAATGGGCCATTTGCATGGGACGTATGGAGTCGCTGCTGGCATTGCAGCAGAATGAACCATTATCCAATAGCAGTCATCAAGTGTTAATTGAGTATGTTCCTGAAATCAGTTTGGCTCAAGTTTCTTCAATTTTAGCCGATTATCATGAAAGAGACCCTGAGGAAATCCGTGCGACCCTGAAACATCTGCCCTGGGTTGCGTTGGAAAAAGTCTCGCTGGCTCAGGCGCGGGTGCTTGTAAAACAATTGCAGGCACTGGGAGTGCTGGCTCACGCTTTAAAAAATCAGCAGTCCGGTGTGGATCAGCTATTGTCAGAATTAGGATTATAGGATAACAACCAATTTTAGGGCCTGTGTTAAAAGTCGACAGTGGTAAGTTCTCAGCTTTCAGTTCTCAGTTTTTTTGAACCGATTGAAATTATTATGATTTTCATATAAATCTAAAAGGTTCTTTGAAAAAGAAGATATTCAGAAAACTTTAAATTTCAATGATTTACTAAAAGCTGAAGGCTGATAACTGAAAACTTACAACTCTTGAGTTAAAAGAAATGATTCTGACCATGAGGACAGGATGCGTTCAGTCTGGAAAACATCGCCTTTGACCGAGGAGGATTATGCAAAAACCGATCTTGTCTATTGTGGTTCCATCTTACAACAGTGCGCCGTTGTTGCATCGCTGTTTGAGAGAACTGGAAAACCAGAATGCCAGCAAGCATCTGTTTGAAGTGATTATTGTCAACGATGGCTCAACCGATAATACTCAGGAAGTGCTGAGTTCCATCGCGCAAACCACCACGTTGCGGCTACAATTGTTTCAGATTCCACATAGCGGCCCGGCTATTGCCAGAAATCATGGCGTGCTTCATGCCAGGGGCGAATGGATTGGTTTTATTGATGCGGATGTCTCAATTTCAGCACAGTGGGTGCAAACAGGATTGAACCTGATTCAACAGTATCCTGAAGTCGGCGGTTTTGAAGGTAAAACAGAAATTGTGCCCCGGGAACTGGTGACACCGTTCACACATCAGACATCCAATACTTACGGGGGCCGTTATCCCACATGCAATTTGATTTTACGCCGCTCCTTGTGTGTGTTTTATCCAGGCTATAAAATCCCGTTTCGTGAAGACACGGATCTCGCTTTTTGTGTGTTACAATCGGGTTATCAAATTCGTTTTTGTGAAGACCTGCTGGTTTATCACCCACCATTGACGCCTCAATACTCAAGACCCCTGGCGTTGGCACTCCGGTATTATTATGACGGATTGCTGGCCAGACGTTTTCCTGAAAAATACAAGAATGATGTGGATGTCCATCAGGTGATGGGATTCAGAATTTCACATTTAAGACGAAAAATTTATAATGTTTTTGTTTTTTCCCAAATGCTGTGCCTGCTCATGATACCGATTGCGTCAGTTCCACCAACATCGCTCGTGGCGGTGAGTCTGTTTCATTTATTTTGTTTTTTTCTGGTTGTCACTGTTCATTTGGTACACACAAAACTGTCCAGCCTCAGATTTACAGATTTACTGATTCTGACCATGATCACTTATTGGGTGCCGTGGGTGATGCTGGTTCAACGTTTAAGGGGATTCTGGCATTTTAGAAATATTTCCGAGTTCACGCCTGTTTCGCTTGGAAAAATAAAATATCCCTTGCCTGCCAATGTCATTCCTTTATCCACATTGTCTCCCATCAGGGCCGCGTCACCTTCTGTATTATACCGTAAGGCGGATTGAATTGTTTAAGAACGCATTCATCTATTGCGTTCTTCTGCGTGAATGTTTATGAACAATGAAGAATGAAATAATCAGTCATTGTTCAGGGGGGAGTCGATATCTTATGAGTTACCGACACATTGTCATACCGTCCAGATCCGAGTTGTATTGCCCTATCTGCCACATGGAGGATGAATGCAAAACTCATTGTGTGGAAGTCTGGAAGGGCGAACAGCGGATTGATCATCTGACCATCATCATTGAACAGAATCAGGGGATGATCACTCCTGCGTTTCGGGAAAAATTTACGCATATCGAAAATTGTTTTGAAGGGTTCTATCGTGTGAGTTGGTATGAGGATGCTCCGCTCAGGCATTTGCCATTGTTCAGTGGAAAAATACTCGACACACCCTCTACTTCTGAACAATGGCATGCACTGTTTCATCCACGGGGAATTCAGTTGCTGGAAGTTTACAATGAACTGATTGTCGCGCAAATCCGCAAACCGGACCAGATACGAAAGATTCTGCGAGCCATGCGTCAAACGCCTCAGAACGTCCGGCATGAGTCAGGTGGGTTTCAGCAACTATCACTGTTTTCCATGGATGACATTGCCCAGTTTCAAACGGAAAATAAAATGACCGAACAAGCAATGATGGAGGAGGTCACGTCGTTATGCGACGCTATTGAACCTGAAAAATTAATGGAAGAAATTTTAAAGAACCTGACATGATTTTTAACAGCAGGGGCCGATGGGTTGAAAACCATTTCCTGCAGGATATGACAGGGCTATCGTCGATTGCGTTATGGAGGTAGATGGATAAACAATTATTGGAAAACCTTTCAGCGGAAGCTAAAACCTGGCTGGCACATGCCATTGCTGGAATGATCTCAGCCGATGGGGTGGTGGATAAATCAGAGATGGTTTTTTTAAGAGATGCCATCGGGTTCATGGAAAATGTGGAAGACGTGAATGCCCTGGTGAATATGGTAAAGGCAAAGGAAAAACCTGAATTGCAAAATCTGAAAATTGATCGAAAAAACGCCTTCCTGATTTATTGTGAATTGGGACGTTTGGCGGTTGTGGATCAGAAATTGTCTGTGCCCGAGGTTGAGTTCCTGAAATATGCAGGGAGTAAACTGGGTTTTCCTGAAATGTTTTGTAATGAGTTGGTCAAATGGGCTTACGAACTGATGAGTGTTTTGAAGCAGGAAACACAACTGATGTATCAGGCCGAAAAAATGCCTCCGGTCTACAAAAAATAGCAGTATATCTGTTGCTTGGCTGTTGTGTGTCGGCCTGCGCGCCATCAAGGAAATACCCCAATCCGTATGCCAATCCTGTCGTTCAGCGGGATTATCTGATGTGGGTGGAAGATTATCAGTCAACTTCCAATTATTATATCAACAGGGCTAATGATTATAAACTCACACTTCAACCCATGGAATATCAGCAATTTGTAAAAGATCATCAACGTCGATTGCATTATACCAACGTCAAGTATGTCCGGAACCGTTTGGAATATTATAAACAATATTGTAAATCAGTACCTGCCTGCAACAATGCTCCTGAAGAATCCGCGGAAGCTTCTCAATAAACATCAAATAATTATCTTTTCCTGAAAGATAATGCCTGTTACGATCCCTGTACTTTTTTATAGGCACCGTTATATGATTCAATAGTTGTAAGTTTTCAGCAATCAGTGAAGGCTGAGAACTTGCAATCGTTGCGTTATGTAATGTCAGCAACGGTATGAAGGTTTCTATGCAATTTTTCAGGGGAGAAGGGGAGTATGTCAGTCTCTGATCAGAACGATACGTCTGTTCTGGATATCAAGGCAAATATCACAGAGGAAGAGATACCGGCAGATTATGCGGTGTGGATGGTCCATGAACTAAAGCACAATATCAGGGTGTATGTTTCATGCAACAGTTCCGATGAAGAACGACAGTTGCTGGAATACGCAATGGAAGATATCGAACATTATCATGGTGGTCAGACAAGGAAATCCGGAGACCCTGTGATTATTCACCCGTTACGGGTGGCATGGGCGATCTGTAGAGCCGGACTTGACGCTCCAACGGTTATTTCATCGTTACTCCATGACATCATCGAAGATACAGAAATCACCAGGGAGGACATCACAAAACGTTATGGCGAATGGTATGCCTATATTGTGGATGGTTTGACGAAAATCAAGTATTCCAAAGACTCCCATGGCAAGCAATCGTCCAACCTGGAAGCAACCTACCAGAAGATCCTCATCACTGCTGTCAAGGATGTTCGCGCTTTGCTGATCAAACTGTTTGACCGGCTCGACAACATGCGCGATCTCAGTTTTTTATCACGAGCCAAACAGCGTCGAATCAGCCGTGAAACCATGAACATTTATGTGCCGATGGCACGTCGTTTAGGACTCGAAGAACTCAGTCGCGAACACACCGAACTGGCTTTTTCATATCTGTATCCCCGGAGGTATCGACAGGTTCTGCGGGATATTGACGACCTGATGCGGCAACGTGATCCGGCAATCCATGATATGCGGAATTCCTTACTGGAATTACTGAATAACTATAAAATCCACGACACCGAAATCCAGATCATCTATGAACACCCTTCCTCTTATATTTGCAAAGCAGGCCGGGTTAGTAAAATACTGGGCGGTTTCAGAGTGTTGGTGGCCGAACCTATGATGAGCTATCAGGTGCTTGGCGTTTTACATACCAATTTTAAGGCAGTCCCGCTGAAAATTCGTGATTTTATCAGTAATCCACGATGGAATGGTTATCAGGCGCTGCAAACAGAAATTGATCTGTTTGGAGAATTGGTCTGGATTGAAATCACCTCACGGGAAATGCACGGCTTGAATCAGCATGGCATCATGGCCCACTGGAAAGGCAGTCATGCGGCGCTGGCAGAATATTATCAGAACTATTTGCAGCAACTGGAAGATTTAACCGGAGACAGTGATATCCGGATGAATGATGTGCTCCAATTTGCCAGTACAGAACAAATTCATGTCTATACCCCCAAAGGCGATATGCTGACCTTTCCCAAAGATGTCACGGTTCTGGACTTCGCTTATTATATTCATACTGATCTCGGCAACACATGCGCTGGCGCGATCATCAATCCCACGCCCTTCGCCCGGGTGAACCAGGCAACCCCCAAGAGAGTTTCCATTGATCGAAAACTGCTCAATGGGGAACAGATTCAAATAGTGAAAGATCCCACTATTCGCCCCTCCCGGGCCTGGCTGGAGCAGGTTTTTACTCCAAGAGCGAAAATGCAGATCAAACGGGCCATCAATGCTGAAAAAATGGGCCGTGCCAAAATGCTTGGCCAGGAACTGGTGAGTCAGGATCTCAAACTTTTCGGAGTGGATTACGATGAATTTTTTACATCAGAAGAATTCACCAATGCTTTGCGGATAGAACACCTGAGTCTTGAGAAACTCCTGATTGATGTGGGTTTGCGCAAACGGAAAATCCGTGATTTTCTGAAAAATCATGAACTTGTGTCTCAGCAGAAACTTGAACGTCGTGAACGGATGGAGCGTCTCTTTCTGTTCAAAACGCAAGGAATGCTGATGATTCGGGATCTGGATGATATTCTGTTTCAATTTGCCGCGTGCTGTTCACCTGTTCCCGGAGATAAAATTATTGGCTTTGTTACTGAACAGCAGGAAGTTGAAATTCATAGAAATGTATGCCCTGATTTGAAGGCCATTGCTCAGGAGGCGCTCATTGCTGTAGGATGGGATTTGCCGGAAGATTATGTCTGTGCTTTCAAGTTATTGCTTTTGACCAAAGATGCTCCGGGAACCTTATATCGGATCACCAAAGTGATCAATGATGCCGGCATCAGTATTTTTGACAGCGCAAGCTATGGAGTTGATCGCGGAAACGCGGAAATTCTGATCAGCCTCGAACCGGCCTTGTGGCGCACCAGTTACAAGATCATCGAACGTCTCAGAAGTATGAAAGGTGTTCAGAAGGTCAGTGGTGGAAAAATTAATTACGCAACGGTGCCTTAACAGGATCAACTGCTTTTAAGCGGTGGTAATCCCTGTGCCTCAAGAATTTGCTGATAATTGCCCAGGAGTCCCCGTTTGTCATATTCCTCCGTCAGTTTGCTCATCAGTAGCGACTTTCGTCCACCCAACAGAAATTCCTTAAACACAGAAGGTGGGATTTTTAATTGTTCCTTGAGCGAGAAGGCATAGAGGCAGATTTGCGCGTGATCCAGCAGTATTTTTTGTTGCATCTGACGCATGTTTCCGATTCCTGACAGGAGCTTGATGCTGTTGCCGTAAGCGACAAGACATTTTTTCAAGGCGTTTTTCATACTCGAATTCAGATATTCCGAATTGAGTTCAGAGGGGAGAAGTTCACTGTTCAGATGCATCAGGTCCACTCCTTTTACCGCAAATTCTTCCTGCACTGTCATATTTTTCAGTTCATTGCCCCAAATGCAGGCTTCCAGATAAAAAGGGAGAGGACTCAACGGGTTCAGTTTTTTCATGGTTTCATCAATGAAACGAAATAATTCGGGATGCAAAAACTCAACCTCCATGAGCGACATCACAATGCCGGTAAGATTGCGTTCAATTTGCAACCGTGTATCCTTGATGGTTTTTCCGCGTTGAGCCGGCAATGTGCCATCCAGGGCTTTCTGGATTGTCGACATCTGGATGGACTGGATAAAATCGGTGGTTGGGAGCTTGTCAATCGGAAGTTTTAATAATTTGGTCAACAATCGTTCATTGTTATGCACTGCGGTGAACTGTGGATTTTTATTGGCATTTCCCACTTCTACCCCCTTGCTCATTTTTTCACGGGTGGTTCGAAATTTGGACAGCAGTTTGTTTTTGTACATTCTGTTAGCGGAAACCAGCAGTTTGAGATTTCCCACATCAAACGACCCCAACCCCAACGGCATTGCCAGTTGCATCATCATCTGTTTGATCTGCTCCGGTTCAAAAGCACGTCCTGAAGTCATCACATTAGATGCCAGCAAAACTCTTAGCGCATGTTTGCCCGGTTCCCGTGTCAGCTCCTCCACAATGGCGAGATTCTTTTTAGTTGGCTGAAACACTGCGATTTCCTGTCCACTTTTACGTGCGCTGACCTGGCTGAAATCTGTTTTTCTGTTTTTGAAAATAATATTCTGGAAAACCTGGCTGGCGGATGTCAGCAGAGAGTTGTTTTGCTGCTGTAATTCTTCCACTCTTTGACGGAATTCATTATAGTAGAAACCACCAATATCAGGAATGGTACGAACAGATGTCACATCAAATTTGGTATTCAGGAAGCTGTTGTTCTGTTTTGCTTTGGCATTGTGCTGTTTAATCGTGCTTTTTGCGGATGCCATAATGGTGTCTCAGTCTTGTTTTTGAAAGTTAGACTTCAGTCAGCCATTGAAGAACTGTCTGTTCATCAATCACCGTGATTCCAAGTTTTCGCGCCTTGTCTAGCTTGGAACCCGCGTTTTCCCCGGCCAGGACATAATCTGTCTGCCGCGAGACACTTCCTGTGATTTTGGCGCCTTGCAATTCCAGACGGGCTTTCCATATTTCTCTGGGTTCAGAGAGTAACCCTGTGAGTACAATGATTTTGCCTGACAACCGTGAATTCCACAGGGTTGCTTGTTCAGGTTCAGGAGTCACACCTCTGGCCAATAGCGTTTCAATTTTCAAGCGCTGTTCATTCTGTGTCAGAAAGGACATTACGCTGTCGGCGATGACACTGCCGATTTCATCAATTTCCAGCAAGGCTTCACGGGTATTTTCCCGGAGTTCCAGCAAAGCTTGTGCGGTTTTGAAATGTCGCGCCAGCAATTTGCCTGTTTTTTCGCCAACATGCGGAATTCCCAACGCAAAAATAAACCTTGCCAGCGTACATTGGCGTGATTGATCAATATTTCGCAGCACATTTTCCGCTGATTTTTTCCCCATGCGATCAAGGGCTTCCAGTTGTTCCAGGTTGAGACTGTATAAATCTTCGACATCACGGATCAGTTTTATATTCAGCAACTGATCAATCAGCGCAGGGCCGATGGTGTCAATATTCATTGCTTTGCGCGATACAAAATGCAGAATTTGTTCTCGTTTCCGGGCTGGACACAGGTTGTTGGGACACCTCCAGTCCACTTCTCCGGAAACATGAACAGTAGTCGTCTGACAAATCGGGCACGTTTCCGGAGGTGTAATTCTGGATTCGGGTGTTCTCCTTCCCGGGGTTTCAACCTGTATGATTTTAGGAATGATTTCTCCGCCTTTTGCCAGAATGACCTGATCCCCAAGGTGAAGCTGGAGTCGTTCCACCTGATCATAATTATGCAGAGTGGCACGGGACACGATGGTGCCGTTGAGTTCCACCGGGTCAAGAATGGCCACCGGTGTGAGAACACCTGTGCGGCCCACCCCGATCTCAACAGATCTTAGTGTGGAAACGGACTGTTCTGCTTCAAATTTGATGGCCTTTGCCCAGCGTGGCGATTTCTCAAGATTCCCCAGTTGTTTCTGGAAACGGAAACTGTTCAGTTTGACCACCATTCCATCAATATTGTAGTCAAGTTGATCCCTGTTTTGTGACCATTGTTGACAAAAATGAATGACTTCCTCGATGGAGGACGCATTCAGATGCAAAGGATTGGTAGGAAAACCAAGTTTGGTGAGCGTGTTGATATTTTCAGAATGTGTATCAGCCAAGGGTCCCTGCACCATGTTATAGGCAAAAATTTTCAATTTCAGTTTTCGAACTTCGCGGCTGTCCAGGGTTTTTAACGTCCCTGCCGCGACATTTCTGGGATTCATAAACAGTGGAAGATTGTTTTGTTCCCGCTGACGATTGATGCTTTCAAACTGACTTCGCTCCATATAAACTTCGCCCCGGACTTCCAGGGAGCCGTCATAATCAATTCGCAGTGGCAGGCATTGAATCGTTTTGATGTTGGTTGTCACATCATCTCCCCGGGTTCCGTCACCACGGGTAATGCCGGCCTTGAAGTGACCACCTTCATAGATCAGTGAAATCGAGGCTCCATCAATTTTCAGTTCACATACATATTCCAGTTCAGACTGGTTCAGTAATTTTTTAAGCCCTTCATCCCAGGTTTTCAGATTTTCATCCCAGGTTTTCAGATTTTCATCCACATGCGGAAATTTGGAAAGACTCAGCATGGGAATCTGATGGGTTTTAGCTTCAAATTTAAGCTGGAGACCCGGTGAGACCCATACGAGGGGGGAGTCTTCGGAACGCCCTTGAGGATGTTTTTGTTCTGCTTCCATGAGCAACATTTTTAAGTGATCATAAGCAGCATCGTCTATTTTTGCGGGACCCGTATAATAGGCGATATTGTACTGATGCAGAAGCTCCCGTTGCTGATCCAGCGTTGCTCTGGAAATTGTATTGCTATTCATAAATTATTCATGCGAAAAAGGTTGGAGTTGTTTAAGGATTGTAGCCTTTTGATGAGAATGTATGAAAACTGTTTCATATTTGCCAGCAATACGTTTATCTCTTGTCACTTTTTTTATGGTGATTTGTGGAATCTATCTGCTTCAGGTATTTATTGATATTTCTTTGCCAGATTCAGGGAACTTTCACAACCCTATCGTGCAGGAGATGCTAAAAAAAAGCACACATTCAGAATTAAGAACCTGGGCCACAGATTTTCCACGCTGGTTATTAGCGGTCAGTGGCCACAATACCGTTCAGGGATATGTGCTGTTTCTGAAATGGAGCGCAACCTTGTTGACTCTGGGTTTAACCTGGCTGCTTTGCGGTATTTATTATGGTATTCTGTCTAGCATAACCATCACTGTGTTGCTGGGGCAACCCTGGATGGAATTGTGGACACCCTCAGCATTCCTGCAGGTGTTCCCATGGATTCTTGGAATCTGGCTGTTGCAATTTCATAATGGGGTTCCACATGGTTTGAAAAAATATATTTGCCCCTTGATGGCCTCAATAGTGTTTATGCTGGATCCGCTGACTGGAACAGGACTCCTTGTTTCAGTGAGTTTCTATTTGTTATTCTGGGGACCCGGTGTTGGTATTTCCCGTGGAAGCTACAAACGGCTCGCACGCTCACTGACTTTTTATATGCGGCTGTTATTGCTGGCGACCTTTGCTGTTCCAGTCATTGTTTATGGCTGGAGAATATCAGGAAAATTGTTTTCAGAATTTTTTCTGCTGCCTTTAACCATAATTTTGCTGGTTTCCGGCGAGTATATCTGGAGCCGTCGCTTCAATCCCGACAGTCCCAAATTTTTTATAGTGAGAATTCAGTCCCTGATGTTGTTCCTGTTATTGACCTTATCAGGCATTGCGGCTGGATTGATGCTCAGTTATGGATTTTCCGCAAGTGTGCACTATCCAGGGAATTTATTGAAAACAGAATTCATGACCCAACTCCCCCTTGTGTCTCACACATGGTGGGAACAGCCGGAATACCGTGATTTTATGCACTTCAGTTGGATTGGCCTGCCTGTCCTGACGTCCTTGTTGATCGGTCTCATCTGGACCTTGAAACTGTTGTTTCCCAACGAAGTTCTATTCCTCAGATATCAGTGGCATATTTATAAATCACAGGCGGTTTCGCTGATGATGCTGTCCTTGATAAACGTGTTGATTGCGATGCTGTTTGTTCCGCAAAAATATTTATCCCAGGTCAGTTTTCTATATATCCCCCTGTTGTTTTATGCGATTTCACAACTGGAAGCTTTTTTTATGTCGCCCTTGTCCCCATGGAAACAGCGATTTCAAGGGATTCTTGCCACAATATTGATTTTATGGCTCAGTCCACTTTTTTATAGTGAAAACCTGAAAATAATCTGGGAGTTGGTCTGGGAAACTTTATGACTCCTTTTCTAATGACAGGGCGACGGGATCACCCTTACGTCAAAATATGGGATACCTGAAATAAAAGCGAATTAGCAGGATCGACCAACCGGTCGCCCACACATCAAATCATTCTGAAGGAACAAATGATCACCAGTAATTTCCAGACAGGACGATCTCAGGGAACAGATCTTTATGCCGAACAGGTTAAAAAAGTAGCGGTTCAGTGTCTTGTCGCCGCATGGGATAATTATGATCAGGCTTTGGACTATCAGTTAGAAATGCAGTGGTCTAAATTGCTGGAGTGTCTGTTCAATGCCATTCATGGTGCGGTTGAATGCGCTACGATTCTGTATAGTTCGTCGCTGGAACTGCGGGCTGAATATGATTTGATTCGGCATTTACTGGATACTAAACCGCAATTTGAAGCATGTCCCCGGGATTATCTGGAACGTTATCTGTATTGGAAAAGTCATCGAAAACAAGTTGTTTCACAAAAACAACTGACTGATGAATTTCAACTTTTTTTTCAACAAACAAAATTGTTTCTTCAATGTGTGGAACTGTTTTATCAGAATTTCAGAGAACAAATTTATTATACTGCCACAGAACAGCAGTCACGATCGGTGGTTCGCTGGCTGATTTTAACCTTTCTGCTCGCCGGAATCGCACTGATTTCCGGCTTTTACATTTATTTTGAAGTTGCTGATGAATCTTTTGTAACCGTGGTGCCAATGGCTTTTCATGCCAGAAATACCACCAGCCAGGTGGTATGGCTCACAACGGATGGCAAGCCGCAAGAATATGAAACAGTATGGACTTCAAATAATCCTGATTCAGTTGCAATCAAAATTTCTGGCATCCATCACCTCAACATGATCTGGCATGAAATCCGTTTTCTGGATGCCAGTGGACAGGTTGTTGAAACGGTTGATTTTCAGAATCAGTTGGATGCTTGGCATTTTTCTGAACCCTACCAGGTAGAGCGCGATGGATTGCATTTTTCTCTCCGGTCTGGACAGCAACTGAATGTGCGTTTTCCTGTAGATCGGTTACAGTCCGTGATTTCCGCTAAAATAAATGTGACCGCAGTGGCGTTACCGACATTTTCCCAATGGCTGTTTTATTGACAAAGGCCTTTATGAAAACCAGCGTTGAAGAGTTACCAGTATTGCCAGAATGGTTGGCGTCCATGTTTCCTTTCAAACGAAACATCATAAGGGTCAATGGCATGCCCATCCATCTGGTGGATGAAGGTTCAGGACCCATCGTGATGCTGTTTCACGGGAATCCGACATGGTCGTTTTTGTGGCGGAAAATTATCCCTCTGCTGACGTCCAAAGGACTCCGCGTGGTGGTTCCTGATCTGCCTGGATTGGGATTCAGCCATAAACCGCTCCGGCCTGAGGATCATTCGCTTGAATTTCATATCCAGACCATGTGTGGGCTGGTCCAGACACTCGGAATTGAAAAAATGGTCATTGCCGCACAGGATTGGGGCGGACCAATCTCATCCGGGGTTGCCGCCAGAATGCCTGAAAAAATCACAGGGGCTGTTTTTGCCAACACTGCTGTTCTTCTTCCCAAACTTCCAATCCGGACCACACAATTTCATCGTCTCTCCCATGTGCCGTTTGTCAGTGATTTCATGTTCCGGGGATTGGCGTTTCCACTGCCGGTATTGAGTCAGGTTCAGGGCAATAAACGCTCAATTGGATTCCGTGAGCATTTGGCTTATTTTTATCCGTTGCGGCACATCAAGGACCGCTCAGCCATGTTGGGACTGGCCCGAATGGTCCCGGATAACGCCTCCCACCCGAGCCTCCAACAACTGGCACAGAGCGATGCATGGGCGCGGTCATTTAAAGGCAAAACCGCGTTTATCTGGGGAACCCGCGATCCCATCATGGGACGGGCCTTGAGCCGTTTGAAACAGGCAATACCCCATGCTTCTGTGACAGAAACTCCCGCAGGCCATTTTTTACAGGAAGAAGTTCCCCATGAATTTGCCCAAAGTATTTTATCTGTAATTGACTGACTACAGCCCTTTATTCTTGAAGGAGAGGCGTTTATGGAGCACCAAACGAGCTTGATGTATGTCACCATGCCCAACATGGAAGACGCCGGAAAACTGGCTGAAAAACTTGTATCAGAACGGCTGGCCGCCTGTGTGAATCTGATTCCGGGGATGCAGTCTTTTTATTGGTGGAACGGGGAAATTCAACAGGCGCAGGAAGTGATACTGCTGGCCAAGACAACTGTGGAACGGGTATCTGAATTGACGGAATTTATCCGGAAGCAGCACCCCTATGACTGTCCCTGCGTGGTGGAACTGCGGATTGCTTCGGGCAATCCGGATTTTATACAATGGATTACCAGAGAAACTCGTTAACGCTCGGAAAGATTGATGGGGGATGACTGGGCAATGGTGATGAGATCATTTTTTATTTTCACATTGAGGAAATGTTTCTGAAGTTCCGCACTATATTTTTTTCGGATAAAATTCCTGATGACCCTGTATTCAGGAAATGACAGCGTCTTTTCATAGGCATTCACAAATTCATCATTGCGGTTCAACACGAAATGTTCGATGTCTTTGGGTTCCGGGTCAGTGATGTTCCCCATTACGGCGGTTCCCATGGCGATGCTGTAATAAATTTCTTCAATCAGATTCCAATAGGAAATGAGACTTTCAAAGTATGAGAAATTTTCCATGAAATGATTTCTCAATGTGGTGCATTTCTCAAAAAACAACCCGGGATTGATGTTGTTATATTTATCAGTCAATTTACGAACATCCTTATTCACTTCGGTTAAGGGCGCCAGCATTTCACGGGCTTGCGGATACAGTCGTTCCAGTTGTGCCACCCGTATTTCAGTGACCTGATTTTTTTTGTGCAGTTTGTTAAGAAAACTTGCGGCGGCTTCGGGTTCCAGATCCAGGGCAATCATATAGGCAATCGAAATAAACCGGCGTCCGGGACGCATGCCCGGCATCTTGGGAATTAAAAACTGGAGCGGAACTCTGGCAAACTCAACCATTTCAGGAAATGTCAGACTGCTTCGAAGTTCCCAGTTCTGGACAATCAGGTCCAGAACATTGCTGTCTTGAACAATCACAATGTTCAAGGCGTTCTTGTTTTTGTCTCTCAACTCCTCAATTGAATTTGCCTGTGTCAGATTTGGAATATCAATCAGTTTCGGACCTTCTTCTTTTTTGGGTGATTTTGAAGGTGATGGGGCCGAGGGCGCTTTTTGAGAATCCTTGATCTGCTGGGCGGAAATCACCAGGCCTTTGGCGGGTTTCCGGAATTCGGGTACTGGAAAGTTGACGGGTTCTCCAAACACTTTACGGATTGTTTCCGGAATGGATGAATCTTCCAGAATTTTCTTTTCGCGGACTACTTCCGTGATGGTGTCATACCCATTGATCATCCAGTCACGTCCTTGTGACTCTGTCACTTCTGTAGAGGTGAGTTTGTTTGAAATAAACGCATACATGTCCGCAACAGTTTTAATGCTCAACACACAGTATTCTTCAATCACCCGTTTTCGCTCCACGGGCGTCAGCATTCCGACAAGCACAGCCTTGCGCATGGGCGAGGAGATTTCCTTGTATTGCAAAAAGAATTGTCTGGGGTTCGCGGGTGGCAACAGCAGACATTTTTGTTCATGCTGAGTCACTTCCGAAGTTTGTTCGAGATCTGAATAATTCAAGGTGGTTTTGTTTTGAAATTCGATAAATATTTTTTGGAGATTCCATGGAATGGAGATTCCATTTTTAAAATAGGCCATCAGCAAATTGCTGAAAACGATGTACATGCGTCGGAAATTATGAATGTCATATCCCTGAATGTTGCGGGTTTGACGCTTGTTGAGGTATTCAATTGTTTCCAGTGCGTCGATGAAGCCGTCCTTCTCTTTGTTCTGTTCTTTGGCAAAGGCTTCAATCAGTCTTGGTTGCAGATCCTCCAGTTGCAGGATATAACGGCAGAATTTATAGATCCAGCGCTGGATAAAAATATGAATGTAGGCTTGTCTGTCGTCTTCATGGATATTCTTTTTGTAGGACAGAATTTCCTTGATCAGATCCGAAACTCGCAACAATCCATAGCGCAGAAGAATGGCATCCATCATGCGTGGAATGACCTCATTCTGTTTGGGTGCTCTGATCAGCGCGTAATATTCCATGGAGGCTGCACGTTCCGTGTGTTTTTCCAGCATACTCCTCAATGCTTCAATATCCTCCTCACTGCCTTTCGGGAGAATTGAGCCAACAATCTCATAATATTCCTGATCAAACCGCAGATTCTGCTCAAGGTAAAAATTGAGTTCATCCACCATTTTATCAGCATTGTTGAACGCTACTTCCCGCGTCAGCAATTCTTTGGTAACTTTTTTGTCTTTGCTCATAGTCGATCATACAACAGAGTGTCTGGAAGATACATGACCGGCCTTCATGCAACTTTATTTCCAAAGCATCACTATTCAGAAAAGTTTATTCTAACAAAACAGCTTTTGCAGGGTTTACACAAAGTGCTGAAACGATCGGGTTTCCGTTCGATCTGGTGATGCTTGAGACTCTAATGAACGCACCCTGAAGGTTTCCTTCTTCAATTGTTTGGACAGGCGATCCGGTAGAAGTGGAATTTTGTTCATAGTTGCCTTGTTAATAAGAAAAGACTGTGCAGAATATTTTCAATTCAAACCGCAGGATCATCTGCACGTGTTTAATCACTATCAATCCTGTTTTGAATGAACAAAACCTGAACTCATTGTTCATTGAAACCATGGATGATACTAATTGACTCTCATGATTGAGGAAATACCATGAATAAAAAGCAGGTTGAAGAAGGATTTCGTCTTGTTCTTGATGGACTTGGCGTTGATTTGAAAAGTGAACATTTCAAGGATAGTCCCCATCGTATTGCCAAAGCCTGGACCAATGAACTGGCTTCCGGGTTAAAAAACCAGAATTTCAAGATGACCACTTTCGCGGTGGCAAAAAATTATGAGCCATCCATGATTGTGCTCCAGCATATTCCGGTCAAATCCATTTGCGCCCATCATCTGTTGCCGTTTATTGGTGAAGCAACTGTCGCATACATCCCGGACAAGCGGCTTTGCGGACTTTCCAAACTTTCCAGAGTGGTGGATTTTTTTTCAAGACGCCCCCAGGTTCAGGAAAATCTGACCAGCGATATTGCCAGGTTTTTAAATGAAAATCTGGTTCCGCAAGGGGTTGGGGTGATCATCAAGGCCTCACACATGTGCATGGAAATGCGCGGTGTCAATCATCAGGGGATGATGACAACCTGTTCTCTTTTGGGCTGTTTTATGGATGATGGCGTGGTTCGTAATGAATTCATGGCGTTGGCACAATCCAACACACCCCTGAAAATCTAGAATCGAGGCTTCATGATCCGGTGTTGCGCGAATCACGCTTTGTTCCCGTCGGATCGAAATGTGGACGTCTTGTGAATCATGATTAGGAGAAAAATCCGCGTTTTTAGAAAAATTTTTCTTGTGGAAGAGATATTCCTCTGATAGAGGCAACCAAGTATGGTTTTTTGAGTCTCATTTTTATGTTAAATCAAGTTGTGAAGCAATGAATACAAAGAAGGATTGTTATGATTCCTGACAAATCAAATCCCAAATGGAAACAACTGGTGACCGGCGCATTGCCCCATCAGTTCAAAGTAGTACCAGCCGGCATGTTGATCAGCCGATTGTTGCGTGAAAGTCAAAAAGACCGTTCAACCGCCAACATCGAAAGGTGCGTTAAAGAAGCTCATGAGTTTTTTATCAAGTATGAGAGTTTGCTGGGTAATGATATTAAAGCGATTTTTGGGTAGGAGTAACTATGTTAATGAGTATTGAGGAAACACGGAAAAAAATTGAAGAAGGCGAAATCCTGTTTCTAGCGGGTGACGAAGACTTGTTGAAGCAACTTCCCCGCGGAAAATGGATTGGCGGCTCAATTCCTTATTTTATGGACACTACTGGAGGGATTACCACCAAGGACAAGATCTTTGCCAGTAAACCACCAGCTTATTTGAAAGATATTCAGATTCAGTGGTATAGCGCTGCGAAGCTCTCAAAAATTACCGCTGATGCCCCTGAAAACGGCTTTTCTGTCATCATTATTCCAGCGACAAGCAAGGCCCATGTCGATTATGCGGAAAAGGCACCGGGCTTTGAAAATATTTTTCTGCGTCCGATCATCGGGTGGATTGCGGGTGTGCATCTGAGTGATCTTGGGAAAATTACCCCCAAAACATTCAATGGCATGACTGGTGACAACTCTGACCAGGATGCGGTGGTGATGCATGTTACTTTGCCGCCTGACAAACTTGCGTCCATTGGTATTGTCAATATTTTCCAACAGGGCAATGGCGACACGATCACCTTTGATACAGAAGGTTTCAGTGTCAATGATTGTTACATTAATGGTAAGAAACAGAATTTTGCGGATTATGTTTTAGCCAATAAAATTGACACACGCTATCCGTTGGTGGCCAATTATTGTGGTGCCATGGTCAACGTGAGTTTCCAGGCCGTTCTTGAAGCGGAAAAAATCGTGAATTTGTATGCGCCCGTATTTCAGCATGTGGAATACAAACTTGCGGCACCTGTAGCGGACTATGTGAAAGATTTTCAGGCGGCTGTGCCGGCTGAAGTTTCCAATCCCGCGTTTTCCTGCAACTGTATTCTGAATTTTCTTTATTCAGAACTGGAAGGCAAAAAAACAGGCGACATCATTGGTCCCATGACATTTGGTGAAGTGGCCTATCAACTGCTCAATCAAACCATGGTTTATGTCGATATCATGGATGTTTAGATAAGACAGGCAACACAGCATTTTCCCGGCAGGACTCTGCATCATGCAGTGTCCTGTGCCAGAGGAAACCGCAGGATAAAACTGGTTCCCTGATCAGGGGTGGTTTCAACCTGCATGTTGCCATGCAGTTCGTTGATCGTGTTCTGTACGACATCCACCCACCCCCCCTCTTCCGGATAAATCAGTGACTTGTTCCGCTGTGCTGAATCCCGGTAGAAAAAAATTTCCACACAGTGTCCTCGTCGGCAGTGTCCCCGCCCAATGGCTAAGGTTTTTTTCCGAATTTTCCGAACTTTGTAGTTGGAATAAATCATCTAATTTGTTAGAGGTCGATATACCCAATCCTCACTCATTGATAGCTCTTCGGGAATATGTTGTTTGACCTCATACGCTTTGATTATTTTTTCCCTCGGGTGTTTCTCCTGCTGGTGAATGCCTGTGTGTTATTTTTTCTGGCCTCCCTGATCATCCAGACGGGGAGGGAAGAACGAAAACATCAGTTGCTCAGCATTTTCCTGATCATCCAGACAATTTCCTGTCTTAATTCTGCGTTTCGCCATCTGCTGATATCCCATCAACTGGCATTATACATTGTCAGGGGCGATGCCATGATTTATCTGTTCAGCATTCCTGTCGGAATTCATTTTATTCATAAAGTCGTGGGCCTTCAGAATCGTCAATGGCTACCCCGATTCCTGTATCTGTTTATTTTATTTTCATTGCCGCTGGTTTTGACCCCGTATTATATTTGGGGAATACAGGAAACTCCCTATGGTCTGGGATGGAGGGGCGGATGGTTTCAAAAAACAATTAGCCTCACAGCGTTGCTGGTCGTGTGTTATGGAACCGCATTGCTGATCAAACAGTTACTGCGTAACAATTCGGTCAAAAAACAGCAGGAGTTGTGGTTTGTTCTGGGTGGGTTTGCCTCAAATGCCATGTTGCAGATCATCTCTGCCATTCTGAATACTCTGGAGATTCGTATTTATCCGATTTCAGATTTTGCTTTTATTCCAATGCTACTGATGACCTACGGCGTCCTGCGTTACCGTTTTCTGGAAACACAACAAAGCTGGATTTCAGAAAAAACACTGGCAAAAGTCATGTTCTGGTTTGCGTGGATGGCGCCATTGATAGCGCTGGTTTACATCGCGCTGATTCCTGAACAATTGCTTCTGCCGGATGTCTATGATCGGGTGATTCATTATGGATTGCCTTCGCTGGTGACCATTGTGACCTGTTTCGGACTGGCCTCATTTTGTTTGTCCGCGGGTTTCATGCAGATGGATAACCGGTTGTTCGGAATTACATGCCTGCTCTGGGGAGGACTGGGCATTGAGATGCTGTTTCATCATGTCCTGGGCGATGCGACGACAGACCTTGTCATCACAAGGATTGATCATTTTTTTCTGGTTTATCAGGTGCCGGTTTATATGCATCTGATCTATACGCTCATCGACAGGCAACACCGGAAATTGATCGTGTCCAATTATCTGCTGTCTTTTATGCTCATGTGCACGGTTCCTACATCCTGGTATTATCAGGATACAATGCGCTCGTTTTCCTGGGGATGGTATCCCGTTCCCTCCTGGGGATTTCTGATTTTTTCAGTCAATTCAGGAGTCATGTTGCTCTGGGGCCTGTTTTTGCTGTGGCGTGCATGGCGGGTGGACACAACTTCAGAACGAAAACAGCAGTTGGGTTTTATCTTTGCGGGGATTTCCTTTGTGGCGCTCCTCAATCTGGGCAGTGCGTTGCCTGTTTTCGGTATTTCGCTGTATCCACCCGGAAATTTTACCTTTCTTCCCATGTTCATGATGGCCTGGGGAATATTTCGTCATGATCTGCTTAAATTCAATCCGTATACAAAAAAAAGGATACTCGCAAAAATTCTCACGGGTTGTACCTGGCTGGGATATGGTGCCTGTGTTCCTGTGTTGTGGTGGACGTTACGGGATCTTCCACCGGAATACATCCTGGAGCGCATCATTCCTTATGGTTTGCCGCCGCTTGTTTCGTTTCTGTGCGCGTTCACACTTTCATTCATGTTGCTTAAATTCGCGCCCAATCAGCAGGAAAGTCAGGTGTTCAACCTGATTTGTCTGTTGTATGGCTTTCTGAATCTTGATATTTTTCTGAACAGCATTGTGCCTGATAGTACCATTGGTCTCCGTCTGGCACGGTTGAATCACTTTTTTTTCGTGCTCACGTTAGGTCTCAATCTGCATTTGCTGTTTCTGCTGACCAGGCGCAAACGGCATCAATGGCTGGTAAAAGTCGGTTATGCCATCAGTTTCATGATGGTGCCTCTCAGCCAGACATCCTGGTATTTTCAGGGGATGTACCGTTATGAATGGGGATTTTTCGCCCAAAAATCAGTTCTGTTTGACTTCATGAGTCTCTGCTGGACCGGGGGAATTATCTACAGTGTCATCATTCTGTTCAAGCACTACCATCACAGTGTTCAACCGTTTGAGAAGCATCGTACACTCTATTTGCTGGCAGGATGGTTTCTGTCGACAGTGATGCTGTTCGGCAATATTCCCGCAATGCATGGCTATGAAGTGTATCCTTCGGGGAATTTTTCTTTCATTCCGTTATCTGTCATGGCTTATGGCATGATGGTGCACAACCTCAAGGAATTGCTCGCCCTCATCCGTACAGGAGCCTATTGGATTCTGCTTGGGATTGTATTGGTTTTCACCATGTTCTTTCTGGAGAGCCTTCTTGCTTTGTGGCATATTCCGACGCCATGGAGTCTGGTTCTGGAAGTCATGGCCGGTCTGAGTGCTTATCTTATTCTCAAGCGGGTTCTGATCGCTGTATTGAACGTGTTTATTCCCCCCGAAACAGTGTCTTTTCAACAAAATTTTGATTTTCTGATAGAACTGCTTTCACAGTCCACCCGTTATCGGGAAGTGTTTCAGTTTGTGAGTTATTCCCTGTTTAACAAGGTATCCGCTGAACGCTGTGCGGTTTTGGCTGTTTCTCAAGGTCGGACAGAACTTTCGGGTTGGGACTACCGGAGTTTCCAGACAGGTTTTTTTGAGCAGGCCAACCCGGTGTACGGAGCCGAAGAACCCTTGCAATTGAGCATCGCACACCCTGTTTTCGCTAAAATTGTACAGCGAAACAAAATTTATTTTCAGGAGGAAATCGCACAGAAATTATTCCTCCTGGACATTCTCAATGAGGCAGGGGACAGAGTGACGCAGGCGGAGATCATTCATCCCATTTACTATGAAGAGCAACTCATTGGTGTGATTCTGCTGGATGAGAAAACAGATGGATCGCTGTTTTCGTTGATGGAACAAGATTTTATCCATCAGATCGGCAGTGCCCTGGGCCCCTTTCTCAACAGTATCCGTCTGACTCAGGGGTTGGAAGACAAAGTAGAGGAAAGAACCCGACAACTGGCTGATGCTCACAACGAAATGTCACATATCAATCAGGTCATGGGTCTGGTCAATTCCACACTGAATATCCAGGATGTGATCATGGCTGTCATGCAATCCCTGGTCAATGTGTTGAATTTCAACCAGTGCGGTGTGTTTCTGGTGGACTCCGAAAAACAGATCATGAAAGCGGATGTTTATTACGGATCAGGAGTGACTCATGAAATAGCCAGTCAGATTCTGCAAGTGGAATTACCTTTCAAGGCTTATACAAGCTATATTTGTGAAACCTGCCTGAATCAGGAAATTTATTATTTTTCCCCTGTCACTCCTGAAATGGTTTCATGCTTTTTTCAGGCGGATTACAATTTTCATCAAATAAATCCTGTCGCCTCCTATCTTCTGTTTCCTTTAATCATCCAGAACAAAGCCATCGGCACACTGGTGTTTTCGCACTCAGAGGAACCTTTTTCTCTTGAGGAGCAGGATCTTGAACGAATCCAGCGGTATGTGTCCCAGGTTGCGTCGGCGGTGCACAACGCTCACTTGTATTCGCAACTGAAGCAAACCAGGTTTCAACTGGCGGAATCCCAAAAAATCATGGCGATGACACAGACCTTTCAAAAATTTGTACCACAGCAGTTTTTGCGCAGAATTGCTGGTGAAAACCTCGAAGAAATCGCGCTGGGTGTTGCTCAAGGTGATTTTATTACGGTGCTGTTTTCCGATATCCGGAATTTTACAGGTTTTTCAGAAACGGTCACGCCTCAGGAATTGCTGAATTTTCTCAATGCCTATTTTCAGCGAATGAGTGACGCAATTCATCAGTGTCAGGGATTCATTGACAAATTCATTGGTGACGCGATCATGGCCTTGTTTGATTTGCCCGACCAAACAGATGAACAGGAAGCCGTTTGCGCCATTCATGCGGCAATCACCATGCAGAAAGCGGTTGCGGAATATAACCGGCACCGGGCGCAATCAGGGTATCATCCCGTCAAAACCGGAATCGGGATCCATAGTGGTCCTGTGGTGATTGGAACAGTAGGATCCCGTGACAGGATGGACAGCACAGTATTGGGGGACACGGTCAATGTGGCCTCACGTCTGGAAAGTCTGACCAAACAATATGGTGTGCCCATCATCGTCAGCGGCCATACCATAAAAATGATCCACTCCATGAAATTGTTCAGTTACAGGGAAATTGATTATATTCAGGTTCGGGGAAAATCAGAGTGGGTGACCATTTATGAGATTTTTGACCATGATTCTGCTGAAATTCGGGAACTCAAACAAAAATCCGGAACGCATCTTCAGATGGGCTTAGCCCATCGATACGTTCAGGATTGGGCCTCCGCAGAACACCATTTCCAACAGGCACTCCAGATTTATCCGGAAGACCCGGTGGCCAGGTATCATCACAATCAATGGCAACAGCAACTAGAGACGCTGTCGCCTCAAACGCCGCTTGTGCAGTGATTCCGGTTGAGATACAACAGTCCGCACGTTAAAATTTAAAAAGTTTCAAAAAATGCATGAGCATCTTCTCCATGAAAACGCATCTCTTTTTTTCCTCTCTTTTCCCTCATTTCCAACGGGAACCCGGATACGGCTGAGTTATACCCTGTTGTGTCTCTTCGTCATGTTTTGTGGCGTTCCGCATTTCAGTTCCAACGGAAAATTCTGAAAAACTATTGATTACCGGGGTTTCTGCGCAGAACGCCCGCAATGTTTTTCCTGAACAGGCGATGTGTTGTCCTTCATGGGACCGACGCTGTTTGGATCTCAAAATCAGTTTTCCGGGTTATCCTATGGCATGTAACAAACAATGGGCTCAGATCATAACGGATCTGACCGTGCATGGCTGGTCTGTTCAAACAGATTTCGTTTCGAGGGATTTGGTTGGAGCGTTAAAAAAAACAGCAGAGAATTTATGGCAGGAAAATGAATTCAAAAAAGCAGGAGTCGGACGTCAAAATAATTATTTGAGGAATCCTGAAATCCGGAGCGATTATATTTTCTGGATGGATGAGGTTCAGACACCCGATGTAGAGGAATGGAATCATTTACTGGACAACATGAAAGCACAACTGAATCGGGAATTGTTTCTGGGGTTGGAAGAGGTCGAATCCATGTTTGCGATTTATCCGCCTGGTGCCTTTTATGCCAGACACAGAGACAGGTTTGCGGATAATGATCAACGGACGATTTCATGTGTGCTGTATCTCAATGAAACATGGTCCGGAGAAGATGGTGGAACCCTTAGAATTCATGCGGATGAGAAGCATTTTGTTGATGTTCCTCCGGAGGCGGGAACTTGTGCGATTTTTCGCAGTGATACCATTCTTCATGAAGTGCTTCCGGCAAACAGGCAAAGATTCAGTGTCACCAACTGGTTCCGTCGCAGACCTCTGCTGTGAGGAATGGCTTGACATGAAATTTATGTCCCCTCATATTTTATGAAAATGAATTTATAAATCAGATCTCTGAAAGAATATAATGATCACAATATTTGAAAATAATGCCAAACACATTTTTAGAAATGCCAAAGGACATCTATCGCAAGACACTCCGGAAAACAGAGAACTTCTCATGTCTATTGTGACCGATAAAAATCTGAATGGCGTGGATGAAAATGGTACGAGCTGGTATTCCAAAATATTTCCTGATGAAACCCAGGTTTGGGTATGTGTCAGAGATTCAAAAATCAGAAATGGCGGAATCAACTTGAAACCAAGAAAATTACCACCCATCTAAAAAGGTATTTATGAAAATAGACGAAATACAAGCTTATGGAATCATGGAGATTTTCTTGAGGAAATACTATGAACGGACGAAATCAGACGATATTGCCATGATACTAAGTGACATGCAAATCATGCTCGATGGTGAAAGTGCTGATCCGGCAACGCTGATTGAATGGCAAGAGTGTGTCAGTTTGTTTTTTGAAAGGAATCGAAAAGCTTCATAAACAATTCAGCACCTCATCGCAGGCTTTCCACAAATTCCTCAAGCTGTTCAAAGGTGCGGCATTCCCGAAATTCAGTACAATAGTGCAGATAGGTATTGACTTCGCTGTCACCGGAATTCCAGAGTCGGGAGGATTCAGGATTTAGCCAGATCACCCGGCGGGCTTTTTTATAAATTTTTTCGAGAATATGGTGTTCAGTCATGTTGCCGTTGTTGCGGGCATCGCCCAGAATCATGACGGTGGTTCTGGAGCCAATCAGTTCCATGTGGTTCTGCTCAAAATCACGGAAGGCCTGTCCATAGTCGGATTGTCCCGGTTGTTTCAGTGGTTTTGCGTCCATGATGGCATGAAGTGATTGTTCCCAGGAAAATCCATGAAAATAATCGGTAATTTCTTCCATGTTGTCTGAAAACACAAAACTGCGGATTCTGCGGAACTGACTGGACAGAGCATAAATCAGGCTCAAGGTCACTTGAACCACGCCAAACATGGATCCTGAAACATCACATAAAATCACTAAGTCCCCTTTGTGTTTTTTGGGGGCGTGATAATGAAGTTTGATGGGGATTCCGCCAAAACGCATGCTGTGCCGGAACGTTTTTTTAATATCAATGTTTCCATGTTTTTTACGGCGTTGACGCAACGCCTGGGCCGTAGTGATTTTTCGAATCAGATGATTCATCAATTCCAGCAGTTTTTCCTGATCTGTCCTGTAAAGATCCACCAGACTGCGCTGATGTTCTGTGGCATGCGGCATCACTGGCGACCGATAGATGCGGGGATGATCTGACAGGGTGGTGGTTTCGCCATAGAGCATACGGTCCAGCATTTTCAATTGTCTGTCATAGCGTTCGCGCGAACGTAGTATTTCAGGCTGAATGTCCGGATACTCTTCCACTTTCTGATCAAAAAAATGATGGAGCTGTCCCCGGATTTGGTCAATGGAACGCCAGATTCGCAGTTTCTGCCCTAAAATCATGATTCCTGAGGCTGGAAGTTTTCCTGAACTGCCCTGGGTTTCTCCCATGCGCAACTGATCAATCCGTTCAAGAATGCCTTCGCTGCCATGCAAGATAAAATCCGAGATTTCGCGTGCGGTGTCTTCTTCCGGCGAGAGCCAGCTATCCCGGTTTTCCCATTCCTGTTTCCATTGTTCAGCGAATTCAATCGGGCGGTCAGATTCTGTTTCCTGTATTTTATCCATTTCGGACAATGTTTCTACAGGGTCCTGATGGCTGAAAAACAATTCAAAACAGCGGTCAAACCTGACAGAATCTTTGGGGGATTTGACAAAAAAAGCTTTCAATGTGGTGTGAAACTGGTTGCTGTCAAACAGGTTGATCCAAGGCAGGGCCTGGACGCAATCCACGGTTTCAGCCGGGCTGACCATGACTCCGGAGGCCCTGAGCATTTTGGCGAAGCGGGCAATGGTGTTTTCCATGAAAACCTCACAGCAACTGTTTTCTGACCAGCTCAACATCGCTCTGATATTTCAGCAGAACCGAGAGCGTGTGGCGTATATCCGCATGATTCCATTCCTTCAACTGCAACAGCAGCAGGCTCTGGATCCAGTCAATGGATTCGGAAATGCTGGGTGTTTTTTTCAAATCCAGTTTCCGGACTTTATGGACAAATTCCAGTGTTTGTGACAGCAGTTTGGGATTGGCTTCCGGAACTTTGGCGGCAATGATCTGCTGTTCGATTTCCAGGGTTGGATAATCAATAAACAGGTGCAGACAACGCCGTTTCAGGGCATCACTGAGATCGCGCTGATCGTTGGATGTCAACAATACCACCGGAGCTTCAATTGCCCGGATGGTGCCCAGTTCTGGAATTGTCACCGCAAAATCTGACAGGAACTCCAGAAGAAATGCTTCAAATTCAGGGTCTGATTTGTCCACTTCATCAATCAACAACACACACCGTTGTGGACTTCGGAGTGATTTCAAGAGGGGTCGATTCAGCAGAAATTTTTCTGAAAAAAAAGCATCTTCCTGAGATGAAAGTTCCTTGACCGCCTCATTAATGGTTTGTGTATGAGCCAGCGTATCGCTAATTTTTTCCTTGAGGATCTGAATATAAAGAAGTTGTTTGGCATATTCCCATTCATACAGTGCCTTGGATTCATCCAGACCTTCATAACATTGAAGGCGGATGAACTCCAGATTCATGGCCTGGGCAATACATTTGGCCAGTTCGGTTTTTCCAACGCCTGCCGGGCCTTCAACCAGCAGAGGTTTTTTCATTTTGATGGCCAGATACATCACCGTGGCAATCTGGTCACTGGCAATATAATGTCTGACAGCCAGAGCGTCTTTGATTTCCTGGGGGTTGGCGGGAAAGATGCCTTGCATGGGGAACTCCATCCATTCAGATTTTGAGTTAGTGTTCGGCTTGAAACGTTTGAAGATTCTTCTTCACCCTTGATTTGATGGACAGAGATTATATATGACACCTCCTGATGTGCAAGCACTGATTCAACGAACCCATGTGACCGCAGGGCAAAATCTGAAAATCCGCGAAAAACTGGAAAGTCTGCAAAATTCTTCTTTGGGTGATTCTGTCAGGCAACGCTGGGAAGAACTGTTGCCCATGGTGACAGATATTGGAAATCAAATGTTGCGGCAATGGCTGGAACTGGCATTGCTGGGAACCTGCACAGGTTTTGCTGAACGCAACCTTTCTGCCACCCATCCTGATCATCAATACATTTATCCCAGGATTATTGAGGATGTCACCGCAATGTTTGAACATTTTCAGCGCAATGCCCTGTCGCTGGATTCAGCCGCTGTCGAATTTCAGGTTTTTGACTATGGCATTCAGTGGGTTTATTACCTGGACTGGGATTTATATATGTCGAAGGAGTTGTATTGAATCAATTTGAGCGGGTCATTCATAAATGTAACTGGTGACCGTGTAACACAGAACCTCGGCCTCACAGGCATTCACACACAGTTGCGTGGTCGTATCGGTCGCGCCATCTTTGCAGAGATTGCCCTCGGAATCATAAAACTTTTTCGCTTTCAGATAGAGATTTGCGTCATATTCATAGGAAATATTGTAACTTTTCGTGGCATCGCCTGTGTCATCCACATAGTAATACTGCTCTTTTGTTTTTTCTCCTGTCAAATCATAGGTATATTCAACTTGTGTGGCCAATATGAATTTTGAGGAGTCTGTTGAATAATTGTAAGCCATGGATGTGATCAGACGACCTTTGAGGTCATAGGTGTACTCGGTTTTGTTGGAAGGATCGATTGCGATTCCATTATTGATACAATTGTATTTAACGATAGAAAATGTGATCGAATCCGCATCCTGACTGTAACTGTATTCCTGCTTTCCTCCGGAGACAGAAATGCTGTTTTCGGTGATGTCTGTGGAACTGCAAGTTTGGCTGGAGCCAATGTCATAAGCCACTCGAGATGATTTTCGCCCCAGCGTGTCATAAGTGTAAAGCGCCTCAAACGTCAATTTGTCATCCTGATCGAAAATATCAACTGCGCCAGGGCGACCTTTGGCGTTGAGTGTGTAGGATTTGGTAGAAGCAAGAAAAACAGGGTTGTAATTATATTCATGGACCAGGTTGCCGTTGTTATCATATTCGTAGTCTTTGGTGATTTGCGCACTTGAAACACCTGCGCTTTTTGTAAATCTCAGGATCGTTTGACGCTGCATTTTTTCAATGCTCAGATCATAATAATCGATGGTATTCACTTCACGTAAAAACTCAGTGGAGGTTTTTTCGCCGGAATACCGGACTGTCGTGGTTTTTCGGGTTTGCGCCACCTTGTCAGTTTCTTCTGTGATGCTCTGGCGGGCATATCCCAGTTCGCAGTAATCACCAATTTCCTCATCCACGTTGTAACAGGTAATTTCCTCTATCCGGGTGTTATACTTGTCATCAGACGTGACGGTTCGACTGGTTTTCACTTCGAAGGAAATGTCTTCGGAGGCATCTTTATAGACCACTTTATCTGTGGCATAAAAAGATCCGCCAAAGGGATCCTTGCCATAGGTGAAAACACTTTTGGTTACAAACTGATTGTCTGTGTTTCCTTCTTTTTTAGAGATGAGGGTCGCTTCGGTTAGTATCTTGTTTTTATTCAGTTTCAGCGTCCATGAACTGACAGTGTTGGTTGGTGTTGTGACGACTGTTCCATTTTTGTCATAGTTGGTGGTGTACATCCGTCTGGGATAGATGGGCACCACTCCCTGAAAACGAGCAATGTTCCGGGGAAAGGTTTTATCAGAAAATTTCGGGGTTTCCAGCGAGGGGTAACTGGTTTTGCTGTTGAGCAGAACCGGTCCGTTGCTAGCCAGTGGGGATGACTGCACATGAAACAGACTGATGGTTTGTCCATCTTTTGAAATGGTTGGAATCAAACTGTTTCCTTTCAAACCATTATCATGCCATTTCCAGAAAATGGATTCAAAGGGTTGGGTTCCACTGAGAACCAGACGGGTGACACCGTTGATCCTGTCCTGATCTGTCAGATTGAAGCCTACAAATCGGGCTTTTGACAGAACCATGTCACTATTTTCCAGTTCCTGTTGTGAACCTGTATCATTGGTGCAGGCTGCGATCAGTCCAAGCAACAGCCAGCTCAGAATAAGACTAGAAGGGCGAGATAGCATGACCATTGTTTTACAAAAAGTTAAGGAAGAGGTTCCCCAGGGAACATATATTTGACCATCAGCAAAAACTGGTTGGAACCTGTGGCAACACTGACATTATTAAAATTGGAGTTTCTCGAAAAAACATGAAACTGCCCACCCAGCCCCCATGTTTTCATCATATAAAATAAACCCGCTCCCAGCGTAAGACCAAATCCTGCATCAGTCTGATTGGCTATATTATTATTGGTTTTAAGGGCACTGTTCATATACGCCAGTCCTGCCAAACCATAAATTTCGAGAGAACCGTTGATGCTGGTGGAACGGTAATCCAGATAGAGGCTGTCTGTCTGTGCCTTATGCTTCCATGTTTTACCATGAGCTTCATAGGTGAGGTCTGCCTGTGTCATGTTATACCCCAGTCTCCAGTCCATCCAGTCGCCATTATGATCCAGAAAAAAATCGAGCGGGTAACCTGACGCGCTGAAATCCTTGTCTTCAGGAAGCGAATACACGCCCAATCCTGCGCCCACACTCCAATTGTACGTGGCAAATGATCGGGGGACTTCCTCCATGGTTTCTTCAAAATCTTCCGCATGTGCGGAAAAGACGAAGACCGATGATAAAATAAGGCAGAACAGATATTTCATGGGCTGTTTATGGACTAGACAGTTATGTTCCCAGATCCTGAGTTATTGAATAGGAATGAGAATAGCATCAACGAAGCTAACCTTGTTATTTCAGTTTTATTCTTTTAATAGTGATTTACACCCTCTGGATGGGGAAATCTTAATGCAAATCCTGTCCCAATTTGGTGCATACCGGTTAAATTGACGATAGATCACAGGCTTTTTGTGGTCAGAACAAGTTTTATTCTTCAGGCTGTGGAATTCCATGGGAACCGAAATGAATCAAAGCACACAGACACAATATCCATCGGCGCAGATTGTGGCCAAATTGCTGGAAGAAATTCAGCGGAAAATTGGTATGGATGTTCATTCTACCAATCTGATTAAAATGGTGAGTCTGTTTATTCGTCCCAAAAGCGAACAAATCGGGCATGTCATCAAACTGGATATCACTCACTATTTCAAATCCCCTCATGTTCAGGCCCATTTTGCCCAACTGAGTCAGATCGGTGATGTGTTTGATGAATTGCTGAATGTGATTCCCAGCTTTTTGTTTCTGATTTCAGGACAGTTAGCCAGTAATCAAACCTTTCAGAAACATTCAGAATACATTCGTTTGCTGGGGGTGCGTTATCTGGTCGGTCAGGAAGCCACCCTGAATGTTCCGGCCAGGTTTTTTATCAGCACCCTGTCTCCTGAGGATTCAGCCGGAGATCTGCATGAGAAAGCCTTTACCGAAGATATGCATTCTACGTATTTCCCCTATCTGATTCGGGGCGATTTGTATAATTTTATCCAGACGTTTCAGTTTCTTCCAGGCAATAACAAACAGAATATTGTAGAAAATCATTATCTTGCGGAAGGGATTTTTGCCATATTCTTCAAATACTATTTTGATCTGCTGGCCAATTCCACGCATGGTGGCATGGCAGAAAACATCTATGAAATTTTTTCCAATTTTTTTACGGCTTTCATGTACAAAAAGCGGATCAGTATTCCGCCCAATGCCATGACACAGGATTTGCTGCACAATGAAAAAGCCCACCCCTATATTAAAAAATATCACTTCGACATGTTGCGGAACACGATGCCGCTGTTGATCACCCCCAAGGAACATCAGTCCCTGACCAATCATCAACTGGCGATTTTTCAGTCACGTCTGGATACGCTCCGGCAATTTCCTCCTGCCGCCTTCACTTTTTTATTGCTTACCCTGCATGATATTAAAGGCGGCAAGGCTGTGAAATATCTGGTGGATTTTTTATTGAAGGAGGAACCGAATCTGTTTGAACGATTCCAGTTGGAAATGCATGTACAGTCACTGATCAGACTTTATGGGAATCTGTTGGATTCGATGGATGAAAAGTTTGTAAAACGTTTGATTCAGTTGCTGGCAATTGAGAAAAAAACCAGATTCATTGAATTACGCAATGAACTGCTCCAACGCCAGAAGAACAATGTCCTGCTGAAACTGGTAGAAGACATCAGTCTGTCAATATTTGATTTCAGGCCACCGCCCAAAGTGATCAACGATTTACATCTCAGTGAAGAATCACGCAGGCTCAAGGACGCGCAAAACAAACTGGAAGCGCTTTCGAAAAATCCTGATCGTAAAAAGCTTACCCAGAAAGACATTGAAGCCCACATTGAGGAATGTTTGAACCGCTTGTATGAAACGGTTCGTAAACCCAATGCCATGACTTCCGCGGATATCACTGCCTATCTGAAACACGTCCGGGAAATGGCAATGGCTGCCGCGGCCGAATCCAGTGAGGCGATGGACACAGGGTTTGCGCAAAATTATGAGCAAAACTTTATCAAGTCTCACCCCACCGAAAATTTCCGGGAAATTTTTGGATTGCCACAACCAGAAGTCCCTGAGGGGCACATGACCTTTGAAGAAGTGGAAGTTGATCCCTCGTTGCAGAAACATCCACAGGCCTTTCGGCAATTCAAAAGCAAACAGGTGGAACGTCCGAATATTCAGGTTTATAAACGGGCCATACGCACGGTGGTAAGTTTTGAACTCAGCAATGCGAAAAATCAGAAAGTATCCATTCCGCTGATTCTGGAACGATTCCTGACGTTGCCCATCGGCTTAAAAGACAAACTGCGCTTTTTGCGGTTGCACATTTCAGATAAATACATACCAGATGATATTAAATCCGTTGTTTATGCAGAACAGCAACGGCAAGGACTCAAACCTGTCAATCCATTGCATGTTTTTGACAAGGATGGACAGGTTAAGCCCAATAGTGTTTACAGTTTGCTCAAGCTCATGAAAGAATGGGAAGGTTGCTTCATCGATAAAGTGATCATGGTGCCGATTGCCGGAATGAATCATTTTGTAACTCTGTTTGATTTTTTATCATTTCCTCTGGCACCGTTACCAGACAGTCCGTTGCCGGAAAAGTACCGGCACCTGTCACAGCATTTGAAATATATCAAGATGCTGATCCAGGAAGGTGTGGTCAAACAGGATCAGTTAGAAAAAATAAAACAGTACCTTCATTTTTTTCCAAAATTTGAGTACACTCAGACATTCCAGTTTGTACACCTCAATAAAATTGATCGAAAGGTACTTCAGGAAGTTTATGTGATGTGGAATAATCGTAAGTTGTATCCTCTACGAAAAGACGCTCAGACAGATCCCAACGGAATGGAAGACGATGTGCCATTGATGGATAAATAAATGAGCCGGGTTATGTTCAGGCTCATTCCCGGGGACGTAACCCCGGGCTACCGTGAACGGTCATTCCGATCCTGTGGGATTTTATTTTTTTGTAATTCATTATTGAAATAAATTCCTGCTGTAAATAATTTGGTGATGAAATCCTGTGGCCCTCCACGATGTCATCCCCTTGAAAACGGGGATCCAGGAGTGCGCCGATGGATTCCGTGTCAAGCACGGAATGACACCGTGCGATGGCTTGATTCGGTTGCCGTCACCAGAAAATTTACAGCAACAATAAATTCACAATTTATAGGAGTAAATATGACTACGACACCAAAAACGGAGCAGAAAGTTCTCTGCAAATCTCCGTCAGCAACGAAAGGAACACGGATTGAAAAATGGAAATATGAGGCTGTCAAAAAAGCGATTCTGCAGGTTGTACCCAAAGGTGGGGAAGGAATCTTGTTCAAAGATCTTGCGACACTGGTTGAGACTGGTTTGCCTGAGCGGATCAAAGCCAGCCTGGGGTCTGTGAGTTGGTACACCACCACCGTGAAACTGGACCTGGAAGCCAGAGGTGAAATTAAAAGAGTGCCTGACTCCAAACCCCAACGACTGGTGAAATAGATGATCCCGTCCTGTTCTCGTGATCCACGTTCCGGTCAAATCATGGTTGTGTCATTGCTGGTGCTGATGATGCTTTTGTCGGGTTGTAAAAAAAAGACACCGATCCAGATTGGTTTTGCGGGAACCATGACCGGAAATTTCGCGGATCTTGGCATTGCCGGACGAGATGGCGTAACCCATGCGATTGAACAGGCCAATGAACAAGGCGGCATTGAGGGCAGACCCCTGCAATTGATTACAAAGGATGATCAGAACCTGCCTGAAGTCGCGATTCAGGTGGATCGGGAATTGATGGAAAAACATGTGGTTGCCATTATCGGACATATGACCAGTACCATGTCTCTGGCGGTAATTCCTCTGATCAACGAAAAAAAGATGCTGATGATCAGTCCGACAACCAGCACCAACTCCCTTTCAGGACTGGATGATTATTTCATTCGCATGACGCCACCCAATAAGAGTGAAACGTTGCGAGTGGCCGAACATGCTATCCAGCGTTCGTTGAAGAAAGTATTCATTGTCTATGATTTATCCAATCTCAATTATTCAGGAGAGTGGGTTGCCAATTTTAAAAAAGCGTTCACCAGTCAGGGGGGGAACATTGAAGGTGAATTGACCTTCAATTCTTCCAAAAATCCTTCATGGAAGGAATTGACACAATCTTTTCCGCAGGTGAAATTTGACGCGTTGCTGATTGTGGCGGGTGCCATGGATACGGCAATGATTGCTCAACATTTATGGAAAACCGGAAAATCGATTCCCCTTCTGGGGTGCGGATGGGCGAAAACCCTGGAATTGATCCAAAACGGTGGAAAAAGTCTTGAAGGCGCAGTGTTTCCAAGAACCTATCAACCTGATTTTTCAAAAGACGCATACCGGAATTTTCATGAATCCTTTACCAATCGTTTTGGCAAAGAACCGAATTTTGCGGCTGTTTATGGTTATGAGGCCGCATCGATGCTATTTGCGGCATTGAGGCAGAATTCGGATGTCCGGGAACTGCGTCACACAATTCTTAAAGAAAATTTATACAATGGTTTGCAAGGTGATCTGCGCATGGATGCCTATGGAGATCCAAGCCGTTCTCTTAAACTGCTCGTCATTAAAAATGGTGAGTTTGTGCCACTGGATTGAAACGTGAAATGGATCTCAAGCCTTAAAAACATGCTCATCCTCCAGCTTATCCTGGTTATTCTTGTTCCTCTGTTGATCTCAAGTTCCATCATTCTGTTTCATTTCACCCGCACGCTTGAGGATGAAATCAACTCACAGCATCTCCTGCTTTCTCAAACACTGACTCATGAAATCCTGAATTTTCTCTATAGTCCCCAACGCACTTTGCAGGATGTTGTCACGGTGATGGAGCATGATCTGGTTTCAATTTCCAAAAGATCTGATTATCTGGAAAACATTCTGAAAAATCACACTTATTTTGAACGGCTTGAGGTGATTGATAGTCAGGGGACAATGCGTTATACGGCCCCGTTGAATCCTGATCTGACAGGGAACGATATGTCGTTGATGCCGTTTTTTGTTCAAGCCCTGAAAAATAACGGAATCTATTGGTCAGACACGTTTATGTCACCAAAGATACACTATCCTGTTGTGACTCTCAGTATTGCTCAGGGGCAATATGTCATTGTCGGCTATCTCAATTTATTCTACTTGCGCGGACTGGTTGAAAAAATTGTCAGCAATACGGGCAGTCAGGTGGTAATTGCCGATCAAAACGGGACCATTATTGCCCATCATGATGAAAAAATGATTATGGAACGTGTCAACATAAAACAGCTCAAATTGCCGGTTAATTCTGATTCGATACATGATCTGCAATTGTTTCAGGGAAATCTGATGGGCATTATTTCCACCGTGAAACCCATGAATTGGCGTATTGCGGTTTACCAGCATGAAAGTCATATTTTTGCTAAAGTTGAGCATGTCAATGAAATCATCTTGCTGATTGTCGGCACGACCCTGGTGGTTGCTCTTTGTGTGGCCCTGTTCAGTATGCATTCCGCCCTCCGCCCATTGCTGCATTTTACTGAAAGCACCAAAAAAGTGACGGAGGGGGTTTATGAACCGATCCGGGAAAATTTTCGCTATTCTGAAATCAGGACATTGCTCGAAAATTTCAATGCGATGATTCAAGCGATCGCAACCCGTGAAGAAGTGTTACGGGATAATGAAATACAGATCAGGGAACATAACAAATCACTGGCACAGGCAGTAAAAATCAAAACAATGGAAATGGAAACTCTGGCCAAACGACTGGTTCGCAGGGAAAAACTGGCCACAGTGGGACAAATTACGGGAAATATTGCCCATGAACTGCGAAATCCCCTGAGCTCTCTGAAAAACGCGGTTTATTATATGAAACGACGTCCTGATGTCAAATTGGGAGATGTCACTCAGTTTCTGGATATCATGGATCATGAAATCAATACGGCCACACATGTGCTGGAAGATTTGCTGGATTTGACCCGGATTAAAGAACTGACCCTCACACAGATCGATCTGAAAAGTATGGTTTATGACACACTCCGCTATGGCCAACTGAAGGAACGTATTGAACTTCGCTATGAATCAAATCCGGAGGAATTTATCATCAGAGTAGATCCTGTACAGATGCGACAGGTCTTTTTGAACCTGTTCACAAACGCGGCGGATGCTTCTATAGAGATGGGGGTTGTTCAGGTCACTGCATTGCGGAATGAAGAACTTCAGATGGATGAAATCCGGATTCAGGATTTCGGATCAGGCATTGCGGTCGAACGTCTGGAGGAAATATTCGAACCGCTATACACCACCAAGCGTCGGGGAACAGGCCTGGGATTGAGTATTTGTAAACAGATCATTGAAAAACATAATGGGGAACTCACGGTTCAAAGTGAAGTTTCCAAAGGTACCGTCATGATTATTCGTATTCCTGTCACACAAGCGCCTCCAACACCGTCTCTCCTGTCATGATGCAAGTGTATTACGCTGTTTGCGGAACCACCTGGCTGATGACAGATTCTTCCCGTGACATTTTATAACGTTTAATGATGCTGAACGCTTTTTTCAGATCAGGAATGATCAGTTCATGGATCTCTGTGTAATGACTGTTTAGAATCCAGTTGATGAACTGAATTTGTTGCTCCGGACTGCGATATCCCAATTGTACCAGATCACGTTTCAGAATCAGGAACTGTCGTGCCAGCGCGTTTCCGGATTGATGACCCGGGTCAGAAACAACCTTGAGAGGGATTTGTGCTTCCGGGAGTTCCTGAATTTCAGGAATCACAACCACTGCACTGTGGTTTCGTTGGTCACGAATCAATTCCACAATGACAATCATGCTGGAGAGCAACAATGACATGGCACAAAACGCGAGCAAGATGGTTTCCATGATAGTCCTTTCATTAAAAATGTTGTCATTCCCTGACAACACATGTCCCTGAAATTCAGATTTGTGCCGATACATTCATTTGTTTCTGTTCACAATCTGAGCGAATGCATGAAGCAAAGCACAAAACAGACCACTTTTATTTCCGCATTAAAAAATTTCTATTGATTCTGATCCGTCGTGTATCCAACCTCATGAGGGATTCTTCTCTCCGGTATGCTCCGTATTAAATTCAGCGTGATGGCAAATTTTTCCCGAATTTTTTTGAAACACGGGGTTATTCACCAATCATAATTGTTTCCAAGGCCTGATAAGACCCAATGTAGGACACCATTCCTCTCCCATGACGTTCTGTCTCAAAATGTAGTGGCATTGAACTTGTATTCCGTTTTCCTTTAGAATCAGGGTTTGTTCTCTTGTTTATCAAGGATTATCTGTTCTTGAATCATTATTGGTGAAATCAACGTCCTCTTTTGAAAGAAAACGGATATGTGTAAAAAATTGTGTTTGATACTGCTGATCACAGGATGCCTCTTTTCAGAAGCCCTGGCTGTGAGAGTGAAGGATATCTCATCCTTGCGAGGAGCCAGGAGCAATCAACTTACAGGTTTCGGTATTGTGGTCGGACTTGATGGAACCGGAGATTCTCCGGAAAGTCTGCTCTCGCGGAAACCGATTGTGAATGCGTTGGAACGAATGGGCATCAGTCTGAAAAATGAAGATATTTCAGGAAGAAGCATTGCGGCTGTCTGGTTAACCTCAACGTTACCCGCGTTTGCGAAATCGGGACAGCAACTGGATGTCACCGCATCCACAATCGGTGATGCCGGATCCTTGCGTGGGGGCGTGCTGGTCATGGCGCCGTTGAGGGGACCAAACCGTCTGGTTTACGCGGTGGCTCAGGGGCCGATCGTGGGCATTCCCAAAGGAGTGAGTCGTAATGAAATTGATGTGCAGGATGAAAGTCTGAAAAAAAGTATCGGAGACAGCATGGTGGCCTCTGTCGGCCAGATTCCAGGTGGCGCACTGGTGGAAAAGGAGATCACTCTGGATCTGAATAGTCGGGCACGTCTGTTTATGAATCTCAATGATCCTGACTTCACCACGTCTTTCCGGCTCGCCAAGATGATTAATCAGAAACTGGGATTCCGTTCCGCCAAAGCCAAAGATGCTGGAACTGTCGAGATTTCAGTCCCTGACAGCTATCTGGGAAACACGGTAGAATTGATTTCATATATTGAAAATCTGGAAATCACGCCTGACAACGTGGCTCAAGTGGTGCTGGATGAACGGACCGGAACTGTGGTGATGGGGGCGAATGTTAGGATTTCGCCGATAGCCATTTCCCATGGCGGCATGAGCATCCAGGTGAAATTACCGGCACGCGCTCCTGCAGGCCCTATCGCTCCGGGTGCGGCTGGACCCATACCTGCGCCTGTCGAAGGGGAAACCATTCAATCCAATGTACTGCTGATGAAAGGTGGCGCGGATTTGAAAGAAGTGGTTGACGCGTTTAATAAAATTGGAGCAAACAGCAAAGACCTGGCGCAAGTGCTGAAAAGCATAAAAACCGCTGGCGCTCTGCATGCTGAACTGATCATTCGTTAAAACTTAAGGAATCCGATGAAGCTGAACATGCTCTCTACTTTTAATTCACAACGGATGACCCAGAAAGCGGACCTGTTGAAAAATCAGAAAGTTCGCGACAATTCTCCAGACCAGCAACTAAAAAAGGTGGCCTCTGACTTTGAAGCGCTGATGGTTCAGCAGATGATGGAGTCCATGCGAGAGTCTGTCGGAGAATCAGAATTGTTGCCACAAAGTCAGGGTGAAAAAGTATTTCAATCCATGCTGGATGGTGAATACGCGTCCATGGCATCCCAAAAAGGAGAATTGGGACTCAGTCGTATCATTTATGAACAAATGAGGCCTGTTGTGAAGAAATCCAGGGATGGGATTTAAGTTTTTTCCAAATATGCCGATATAATAAACAAGCTTGGAAAAGCATTCCGGCCTTGATGAACGAGGTTCCTCTTCTGCGGATGAGGAATGATGTACTCTTCATAAAAACAATTGTGTCTTAAGGTCGGGAACCTTTTATCAGGAGTTACTACGGAGGTGAACATGAAAGTAACAGGGCAACAACCGCCTATCGCCAAGGATATCAAAACAGGGCAAACCCAGTCCCGTGATGAACTCTCTCGAAATGGGGGACAAGCCTCGCAGGTGAGCGCGGAAAAATCAGTGACAACATCACCCACAGCATTCAATAAAATCAAGGAACTTCTGGTAAATGAACCTGAGGTCAGAGCAGATAAGGTTGCGGAGCTGAAAGCTAAAATTAAAAATGGGGAGTACCAGATCAATCACGAACGACTGGCTGGTAAAATGATTCAAGAATCGTTGAATGAACTCAAATCCCGCGGGTAGTCGAATGGTCCGTTGCCTGTTGGTGTTGTTCTTTTTTAAGGGAATCATGATTCAGGAGGTTTTGTGAGTCTGTATCTGACACAGTTGCTTGAGATTCTTCAAAAAGAAGTGGTTCTGCATCAGGAACTGCTGGGAACACTGCGTGAAGAAGCACAATCACTGGGCCAGGTGTCAGGTGCCGCACTGCTGAAATTGCATAGTGCCAAAATCATGTTTTCCAGAAAAATCGCGGGCCTTGAACAGGAACGCCTGATCATCGTTCAAAACATTGCGGAGGAATGGCAGATGGAGGCCCGACAGCTTTCCCTGAGAACCATTATTTCCATGATTCCTTCAGAAATGGCTCTTCCTCTGCAACATTGTTTTGACCAATTGAAACAACTGATTGAAGCGATTCAATCCTGTGCTGATCACAACAGCCGGATTTCAGAAGCTCGTCTGGGATCGGTCGAAAGTTCGCTGAAGTTTTTACAATCAATGAAAAAACGGCAGCATACTTATTCCGGAGCCGGAATCATTCAGCCTGCGATGCAATCCACGTCGCGTATCTCAGTATAAAACTAGTGAACGTTTTGAAACAGAGTTGATATGCCTGCATTGAATGCTGCCTTGAACATGGGACACAAAGCGTTGTCTGCACAGCAACGCGCGATCAGTACCACAGGGCACAACATTGCCAACATGAACACAGACGGGTTTACCCGACAGCGTTCTGAAACTATTTCCGAAAAACCCGCGTCGGATGGCTCAGGCGGTGGTGTTCGTTCAGGTTTTGTCAAGCAGATCTATGACAGGTTCGCTCAACAGAAAATCTTGCAGGAAAAACCTAAAAACGGGGTGTATGATTCCCGTGAAAAATTTTTACAGAAAATTGAGGTGGTATTCAGTGAAATGGAAGGTGCCGGACTCAGGAAAACCCTGAATGATTTCTGGGATTCCTGGAGTTTGCTGGCCAATCAACCAGAATCTGATGCGGCCAGGGCAAAAGTCAGAGATCGGGGAGATGCGTTGTCCGCCAGATTCAGGATGATGCACAATGAACTCACAACGATCAGGAATGAAGCCAATGGGCGGATTGCGGGCGTTGTTTCAGAAGTCAACAACCTTGCCAAACAGATCGCTGAATTGAATCATAATATTTCTCGTGCGGAAATGGCGGGTCAAAAGGCAAATGATGCCAGAGATGAACGCAACCAACTGCTGGAAGACATGTCTGGACTGGCGGATATCAACTGGTTTGAAGGGGAAGATGGCGCGATTCAGGTACTCATTGGTGACCACTGGCCGCTGGTGCACAAAGGCACTACCAACCTGCTCAGTACTTCGCAGAATGGTGGCGAAACAGGCATGTTCAGCATTGAGGGGACTGGATCGAATGGTTCCAAACATGACCTGACCAATTCTTTTCGTTCGGGAGAACTCAAGGAGGTGATGACCATTCGTGATCACACGACCGTGGAATATTTACAACAACTGGATGACATGGCCTTTGGTCTGGCACACAGAATCAACCGGTTGCATGCCACAGGGACAGGGTTGAACCATGCCCCGAATGTAGTCAAAAGTTCGTTTGGACTGAATCCTGACGCACAACAGCAACCGTTGCCGTTTGTCAAGGATGGTATTCTTCAATTACATCTGGTGGGCGGCGACAGAGATGTCCTTGAAACCTATGAAATTGAAGTTCAGGCCGGGAAAGACTCCATTCAGGATATTGTTCAACGGATCAACGAAACAGTAGGCGATCCTGCTTTGCTGGAAGCCTCACTGGAAAATGACGGATCCGTCAAGCTTCAGGCCGGAATGGGACGTGGTGTCATTTTTGGCAACGATGAAACCGAATTGACGCTGGTGATGGGCTTCAACAATTTCTTTGAATCGCTTCAGGGTGCCGCGGATATGAGAATCAGCGACAAAATTCTGAAAGATCCCAACAATATCGCAACCGGTAAAGATCTGGTTCCCGGTGATAATCAGGTGGCCTTGAAAATCGCAACCATGCAGACTGAACCAACCATGAATGATGACACCATGACTTTTGATGAATTCTACAATGGCATTCTGGCTGATGTAGGACTCCGGATCCAGAGAAATCAGACCGATAAGGAACATCAGGATGCGTTGTTGTCCCAGTTTCAGGAAATTCGTGATTCGATCAGTTCCGTCAATCTGGATGAGGAAATAGCCCAGATGGTGCAGTATCAGAAAGCCTATGAGGCATCGGCCCGGTTCATCACCACGGTCAATGAAATGATGGATACTCTGCTAAGAATGTAAATCCCAGTTCAGGAAGGTGCTAACGCATGCGTGTCACAGAGACAACCAAACGGGAAAACGTTTTGGGCAACATTCAGAAAAATTCACAGCGTCTTAAAACGCTACACACGGATCTGTCGTCTGGTCAGAAAATCAACCGGACGTCTGATGATCCGATTGGCGCGACCGTCGCACAGGATATTGTGACCTCCATTTCACGCAGGGAACAGCTCCAGCACAACATGGAAGACAACCTTGTCTGGCTGGAAAGCAATGAGGTGGAACTGCAACACATGACAGAATTGTTGAATCACGCAAAACAGTTGATTCTGTCTCAGGCCAGCGGCACGGCAAGTTCGGATTCACGAGCCGTTACCGCTCAGGAAATTAGAGATATCAGCAACGCGTTGATGGATGCCGGAAATGTGCGGCATAATAAATTATTTCTGTTTTCAGGCACAAAAACACTGACGAAACCGCTGACAACCAGAAATCCGATTCAGCCTGCCAAAATCATGACCGATGAAATTGTGCAGAAAGATGTGGCGGAGTTGCTGGATATTGGTCAGTTTCGTGCCCAGTTTGAAGGACATTCTCTCAACGATTACCGGGTAAAAATCACCAAACCGGGAGCGTTAGGATTTGCCCGTTACAAGGTTTCAGATGACGCAGGTGTGACCTGGAGCAAGGAACGGATCCTGACTCCGGTGATCAAAGTGCACAATACTGAAGGCAAACCCAATGATCAGGTCATTCTCCGTTTTTCAGATGAACAGGGGTTGCTGGGGGATTTGATCGCGGATCAGGCGGACTTCACCAAAGAAAATTTTTTCTTTGATATTGAAGATCAAGGCGCAATTTTTCCGGAAGGTATAGAATTTGTATTTCAACCAAACAGACCGGTTGACTATGTTGGAAACCAACAAAAAAAAGAGGTGTTGATCTCGGATGGAATCGCGATCCCCCTCAACATTACCGCCGAAGAAATTTTATTAAAAACGGATGATAAAAGCCTCGATATTTTTCAGGTGCTTTATTCACTGGAACAATCGCTCATAAAAAATGATCCGGAAGCTCTGGCCTTGAAGCTTGAGGATTTGGATAGATCACTGGATCAGGTGTTGCGCAAACAGGCCCAGATTGGAAACACCATGATCGATATTCAGAAATCCAGTCAGAAAATGGATGAAGAAGTTTTTTCAACTCAAAAGCGGCTGTCCGATGTTCAGGATGTAGATATTGCGGAATCCGCCATAGATCTCAACACCGCAGAACGGAATAACAAGGTTTCGCTGGATGTGGGAGGAAGGCTGTTACAGCCTTCATTGATGCAGTTCCTGAGATAGACTCAGAACTGAAAAAAAAGTGATTCCACAGGAAGTGGACTCACAGCACATGGATATATAACAGGCACCAAGGAGGGTGAAATGCTCATACTGACAAGGAAGTCAGGGGAAAGTATAACCATTGGCGATGATATCAAAATTCAGATCATCGAAATTAAAGGCAAGCAGGTTCGTGTTGGAATCGATGCTCCCAGAGAATATGTCATTCATCGGGAAGAAGTTTATATTCGAATCCAGGAGGAAAACCGGCTTGCGGCAGAAAAAACTCCGATTTCGCTCAAGAATATTCGGGATTTTTTTAAAAAAACAAAATGACCACGAATTTCACTTCAGGATTTCAGGTCATACTTGTCTCAACTTCCTTGTTTTATGAGGTTTTATGTTAATCCAAACCACACGCTTCGGCGAAATTGATATTGATGAACGTGAGATCATCACCATGCCCAACGGATTATTGGGGTTTTCCAATGACCGGTTGTATGTGATGCTTGATGATGAGGTCGGTTCGCCTTTCAAATGGCTCCAGTCGGTTGAAAAACCCAAACTGGCCTTTGTGACCATTGATCCAACCATTGCGGTTTCCAACTATTCGCTCTCGATTTCGGAAGAGCATATGAAAAAAATGGAAACCACCAATCTTGAAGAGCTGTCGGTACTGGTGATAGTCACCATGACCCGTGATCTGAAAGATGTGACCATCAACCTGCAGGGACCACTGATCATCAACCAGGTCAACAGGGTTGGAATTCAGATGGTGATTCCTGACAGTCCCTATTCCACACGTTATCCATTGTTCGGGGATAAACTGCAGTTCTCTGCGGATGAAACCAGAACTCAACGGAATACAGAACAACGGAAAGCGGCCGCAGGATAACCTCAATGGAACTGGCTTGAAAAATACTGATTATACCGGATTGGGGGGAGGGCTTCGAGAGCCTCCCATTCCCTACCTCTGGTGGGGAACCTTCCTTATCCCACCTCCGGTGGTTTGCCAACGAACCGTGGAAGGGCACCAGAGGTGCATTATGGAACGGTTCCCGACGAGACGTGGGGCAATACCCTAAAACCCGTATCCAATAAAAATGGTGGCTTCCTCGCCTTCTTTTCCTGTGGCATAATCCGCCCGTAAAACCACTGAAGAAAATACAAATCGAAATCCTATTCCCGTTGAATATTTGAAATCACGATACAACGCCTCATCATTCGTGGGAGAGACTTGGCCAATTTCATAAAAAAGAGCGAGTTGGACTGCCTCAAACACGCCTTTTTCCAGGATAAAATTGAACGGAGTCGTATTCTCCAGAAAATACATCCGATATTCGAGTCCGGCAAAAAACGAATAGGTGTCATAAAATCTGGAGATGGGATAACTTCTCAAACGGTTGGGACCGCCCAGCGACGTCGCGTTTGAGTCACTACCCTCCGCATTAAAATCATTCACCCCCCGGATAATCCCATTACAGAGTGTTTCCGTTGAAATTGCCGGATTATCTTGATTGCCCTGATTTTCTTTAGAATCTTCGACACACTGTTCTACCTGTTGATCAAACGATTGACTGCTGTCAAACAAAGTGAAGGGTTTGGTCACCCTGGACGCGGAATAAAAGACATTGGCGACGAGCACTGAGCTCAAATCATCATTGGGAATATAGGTGGTCAAAGAATAATCCTCGACGATAAAGTTTTTAAGACCTTTTCCCTCAAAGCCATATTTTTCATAAAGGAAACGGATTCCAACTCTTGGATCAATGCGGTCATCCGTCAGATCAAGCTTGACTCCCTGGCGAGTGATGAACAGATTCACTAAATCAATGTACAGCAAAAAATTTTTTACAAACCTGGCAATTTCGTCCTCCTGCTCCTCTGGCGTCATGCTTTCTGCGTCTTCGAAATTGCCAATATCGCTTTTATTCAGATCAATCTCTGGAAAAGCCAGAGCGGCGCCCCCGTAAAATTCCAATTGTCTGTCAAATAAATTGAAGCCAAGGTCCACAGCACGCCCATAACTTTTTTTGAATTTCAACGTGAATTCGGGTTCTGTGGGAGAATCAGGTCCTCGGCCAAAAAAAGCAAAACCGCCCTTTTTGCCATCGACATACGCCATCGAGAGCGTTAAATGTTGAGTAAACAACGGAATATCCGAAGCAATGACGCTGTCCACCTCAATTTCTCCCTGAATTTGCAGCAAACTCAATGTGGAACCATTTCCCAGCAGATTAACCACGGTTGCGCCGCCACCATCGCCTGATCCCAGGCCGGGAACCTGATAAACCAGCGGATAAAAAAAGTATGAAATATCTTCTTTTTCCTGCTTGTTTCGGCGCTCTATTGCCAGAGCCGTATGAACCATTGTTGAGAAAATAAAGAAAAGAAAAAGAACACGAAAATTCATGGCTTTGGTACCTGATGTTTTGCACTGATTGGAGGATAAATCTTTATTCGGGAAAGAAATGCAAAACCAGAACCTGTTGGAGCACGGCCTGCTTTGACCCAACTATTTTTCTATTTTCTGCTTACAATGACAATCAGTTCTTTTGACACTCTCCCTGAAGTCCAGTATAAAAACCGGATTCTTGCACTGAAAAGCAGAATACTGACTATTCTTATTGAAGAAATATCAAATCATTACAGGAGTTTATGCTAAATTCTGAAGGCCCGATTTGTATTGTGGACGATGAGGCTTCCATCTGTGAAACACTGGAAGAAATTCTGGAAGATGAGGGCTATGCCGTTAAATCATTCGCGGATGCGGAAAGTTTTCTGGAGCAAATTCATCAAATGACACCCGCTTTGGTGATGCTGGATATCTGGCTTCCCGGAGCGGATGGCATGGCTGTGCTGGCCAAAGTCAAAAGCGCCTACCCGCGGTTACCGGTGATCATGATGAGCGGGCACGCCGGGATTGAATCCGCCGTCAAATCAATCAAACTGGGAGCTTACGATTTTCTGGAAAAACCACTTCATCTGGAAGTATTGCTGGATAAAGTGGCCAGCGCTCTGGCGAAAACCCCCCGTAGTCCGCTAAATCTCCCTTCCGATACAAGGCTGGATTCTGTCAGCGCAGAGTCCATCTCAGGTTCGGGGCTGGCATCTCTTGTTGAATCGGATCAATTCCAGAAAACGCTCAAACGGAATGTGGTCCTCAATGGCACAGGCCTGTTGAGCGGGAGAAATACGGGAATTATCCTGAGTCCTCTGGGAATCAACCAGGGAATTATCTTTCAAACACTTGATGGACATTCCATTCCGGCCAGAGTGACCTCACTGGAAGGTTTTCAGATACCTTCACAGGGTTCCACGTTTATGGCCAATTCAACCGCTCTTGTGGATAAAAATTCCAGAGTGCGAACAGTGGAACACCTGATGGCTGTTCTGCACATGTTTGGCTTGACCAATGTGCTGATCAAAGCCGATGAGGAGATTCCCAATATTGATGGTTCCGCCGAAGATTTTTGCAGACTCATTCAGGATGGTGGCATTGAGGAGCAGTCCGCATTTTCCAAAAAAATTGTGATCCATGAAAGAATCGGAATCGGTGAAGAACAACTTGACCAGAAATATCTGTATGTGGAACCTCATGCTGAGTTTGAAATTCAGATGCGTGTCAAATATGACGCACCGATTTTTGAACAGAAAATCACGTTTACCCCCAGTCGGAATTCCTTTGAAAAAGAAATCGCACCGGCCCGTTCATTCAATACCTTTGAAAATATTGATATGGCTCAAAAGATGGGCAAGGCAGGCGGCGGATATCTGAATTCACATATCATTATATACGACGGAAAAGTGATCAATACCGAATTACGCTATCCCGACGAGTTTGTCCGGCATAAGGTGCTGGATTTAATCGGAGATATTTATCTGACCGGCTACCCGATCCAGGGCCGTATCGTTGCAAATATGACGTCCCATGCCTATAACCAGGCATTGGCTCAAAAAATTCACATGGCAATTCATTCCAACTAGGCTTCTATGCGCCACAAATCCAGAGAATATGCCTTACAGGCTTTGTACCAGGCTGAAATCAATAATTCACATGAACTCAGCCTGATTGATGATTTCCTGACACAGATTGATACTTCGGCAGAGATCACGTCCTTTTCCAGAGAACTGATTCTGGGGACGTTTGAACATTGGGATGCTGTCACAGAACGGGTTTCCCGGAATATGCACAATTGGAAACTGGGACGGCTTCCGGTCCTCGTCCGCAATATTTTACGTTTGGCCACCTATGAAATGTGCCTCATGGCAGTTCCCCACACGGTTGTGATGGATGAAGCGATTGAACTGGCCCGTGATTTTATTGATGATGCCTCTGCGGCCTTTATCAACAGTGTTCTGCAGAAAATCTATGAAGACTACCGATCTGCCACTGCTTCAGATGAACCTGAAGCCACGGTTTGAAGCTCAGAATTTTCTTAGGAATGGCAAAAGAATAAGTTGTAAAAATTTGCTCGTGCCCTACGTCCCGTGGGGGCACATTATCCACTTCCGTTGATCTCTTGATGGGGGACAGCCATGCGTAAATCTCTATTTTTGCTGTTGTTATTCAGTCTGCTTGTTTTCAGCAATTCTGTGGTCTGGGCACTTCAGGCCAGACTCCAACTGATGTTGCCTCTGGCCGGAGAAGCTACAGCGCAGGGCTTTGGCAATGAACCTTTGCTGACATCAGAGTTGGGCTTGATGGTGCTTCAGCCTGTGACCCGTGACATTGGCCTTGGCCTGGGATACACATGGTTCAATGCTTATGTGGAAGAAGAAGATATTTCCGGGATTGTCTATCTGAAAAACCAGGGCAGTTTTCAGGCACATCTGTTCCATTTTTCGGTAGATTATTCAGGCCTTGAATTGGGTTCCCGAAGTAACTTGCTACTGCGGGCGGGACTGTCCCTGCCGTTTGGCGGTTCTGGCGATTTGAAGGCCCAAACCAGGACTATCGCGGCAAGTGGCATCAGCACCCAGAGTGAAACCCAATCCACTTCCGAGGTCAGCGGCTATGGCTTGTTTTTGAGCTGTGGAGTAGAAGTGGGCCGATGGGAGTGGTTTGTGTATTCCCAGAAAAGTGCCTTTGCCTATGGATTGAAAGTAGAACGACTCGATGGCAAAACCTATGACACCCAACTGGATATCACCGAATATGGTTTGGGATTGGGAATTTTATTTTAAAAAAATCGGGGCAGAAAAACACAGGTGATGATGGTGCGGAATGAAGACACGCAAATTGTTGAGAAAAATTTTATCAGGGTCAAAGAATATCAGATTCAGTGAGATGCGGACTTTACTCCAGGCATTTGGATTTGAATTGTTGCGAACTCAAGGCAGTCATCATATCTTTGGAAACCCTGAAATACCGGAAGTTGTCAATTTGCAAGATTACAAAGGACAGGCTAAACCTTATCAGGTCCGACTTACAACTGGTGGAAAAGTATAATCTTCAATTAGAGGAGGAGGTGTGAAGGATTATCATATTAATGTGTTCTACAGTGACGAAGATGGCGGCTATATTGCTGATATTCCGGATATGCAATGCTGTTCAGCTTTTGGAACAACCCCGGAAGAAGCATTGCGCGAAGTCTTAATTGCCAAATCCGCATGGTTAGACGCCGCACACATTGCAGGTAAACCAATTCCTGAACCAAAGTATCGTCCAGCAATTTATCAATTGGCATCCTGATTTCGTTGACCATAAAATTCACTGAGCCAGAAGCGATGATCATGTTCCATAAACCAGATGTGGCAACCATGTGACCAACCCAGGCCAGAACCATAGAATCACGAGTACAATCACCTGAATACAGATGAACGGTACCGCACCTTTGTAAATGTGACTTGTGGTGACTTCCGGTGGTGCGACGCCCCTGAGATAAAACAGGGCAAAGCCGAAGGGCGGAGTTAAAAAAGAGGTTTGCAGATTCATGGCGATCATCACTCCGAGCCAGATCGGATCAAGCCCCATTTGCAGTAGAACCGGACCAACGACCGGAACAACCACAAACGTGATCTCAAAAAAATCCAGGAAAAATCCCATCAGAAACATGATCAGCATCACCACCAGAAACGACATCACCACGCCGCCCGGCAGTTGTGTCAGCCAGTGATGAATCAGGTCATCCCCATGATATCCCCGAAAGACCAGCGAAAACAGACTCGCGCCAATCAGTATCACAAACACCATCGAATTGATTTGTGTGGTGTGCCGCATGGCGTCTTTCAACATTTTGAGCGAAAGCCGTTTTTTGGCAAGGGCCAATAACAATCCACCCATGCAACCGACGGATGCGGCTTCTGTGGGGGTGGCCATTCCTGTCAAAATGGAACCCAGCACCCCCAGTATCAGAAAAATCGGAGGAAGCATGCTCCAGAAGGCTTTCATGACCAGTGTTTTTCTGTCATATTGCGCCAGTTCTTCTGCTGGAACAGCAGGTGCCATTTCGGGTTTCCACCATGCCAGCAGAAGAATGTAGATCATGTAGAATCCCACCAGCATCAATCCCGGAATCAAGGCGCCAACAAATAAATCTCCCACAGAAACCGCGCTCGGTGAATAATTCCCCATGGAAAGTTGGGCTTGTTGCCAGGCTGAACTGATCACATCTCCCAGAATAACCAGAATGATGCTGGGCGGAATGATCTGCCCCAGTGTTCCCGATGCGGCAATGACACCGCAGGACAGGGAGGGGGAATATTTGTAACGCAACATCACCGGAAGTGAAATCAATCCCATGGTGACAACGGTCGCACCCACAATTCCAGTCGATGCGGCCAATAACGCGCCAACCACACAAATGGACAGCCCCAAGCCACCCCGGAGTCTGCCGAACAGGAGGCCCATGGTTTCCAGCAGATCCTCGGAAATTCGGGATCGTTCGAGCAAAACACCCATAAAAATAAACAAAGGTACCGCAATCAGCGTTTCATTGCCCATGATACCAAAAATCCGCCCGGGGATGGCTCCTAGAAAACTTTGATCAAACACACCTGTCACCACACCGCCTGCGGCAAAAGCGAGGGCTGTTCCAGACAGACTGAAGGCGACTGGAAACCCGGTGAGCAGAACCAGAATGGCGACACCAAACATCACCAGGGAAAGATACTCAGGAGGCATGTGGAAACCTATGCGGAAGCATCAACAGAGGAGATTTTCCCGGAGTTCATGAGAACAAGGAGGCTGTGTCCTGTCAGGGAAAACCCCTGCAAGCCCAGCAAAACAGGAAAGATGAGTATCATGGTTTTGAGCAGATAGACCCCGTTGATTCCTCCAGTATCGCGGGAGCCTTCAAGAAGATGCCACGAATTCATGACATACGGCCAACCATAAGCCAGTAGGACCGCACAGGTTGGAAACAACAGAAACAAACAGCCCAGGATGTTGACCATTGCTTTAATTTTTGGAGACCATGTCTGATAAAAAATATCAACACGCACATGGCCTTCATGCAACAGGGTGTAACCTCCGGCGACCATAAACAGGATGCCGTGCATATACACCGGAGCTTCCTGCAACCAGATCCAGCTCAAGCGAAAGACATAGCGCAGGATCACCACCACAAAGGTATTGACCGCCAGGATCAGCATCAGCCATGAAACCGCATGTCCGATGTGTTCATTGAGGCGGTCTATCAGACGTATCGTTTTTGCCAGCATTGGGGAGTCCATCAATTTCGCCTGATCAGCCGAAGGTCAAGGCACGAGCCAGACTGTAGCCTTCCTCACCAATATGGTTCCACTGTCCGCATTGTTTGCGGAACTTATCGAAAGACGCGGCAACCTTGGCCGAGGCAGAATCTTTAGCGGCGACTTCTGCCAGCACATCCTTGCTGAGTTCTCCCATTTTCTTGAGGATTTCGTCTGAAAAACGCTTCAGCGTGACATGATAAGTCTCCACCAGTTCAACAAGTGACGTGTTGTTGCGTGCGGTGAATTCGGCAAGCATGTCGTGATAGGCTCCCTGCATGGCGATCTGAAGAATGGCTTGCAAATCCGCGGGTAGGGCTTCGTATTCTTTTTTGTTGATGAAGCACTCCATCACGCTGCCCGGTTCATGCCATCCCGGCCAGTAATAATATTTGGCGACCTTGTGCAGTCCGAAAGCCAGATCATTGTAGGGTCCAACCCATTCGGTGGCATCAATGGTTCCGGACTGCATGGCCTGAAAAATTTCGCCGCCCGGCAGATTGATGGCGTTGGCACCGGCACGTTGGATCACTTCTCCTCCCAAGCCGGGCATCCGCATTTTGAGTCCTTCATAATCCGAAAGACTGTTGATTTCCTTGTTGAACCAACCTCCCATCTGCACGCCTGTATTGCCGCAGGGAAATGGTTTGAGATTGAAATCAGCGTAAATCTGGTCCCACAATTCCTGTCCGCCGCCATATCTCAACCATGCGGCCATTTCCTGAGCATTGAGTCCAAAGGGTACCGTACAAAAAAACTGGGCGGCTTCGCTTTTGCCTTTCCAGTAGTAGGAAGCGGCATGTCCCATCTGGGCGGTTCCATTGGAAACGGCTTCAAAAGATTCGAAGGGGGGAACGAGTTCTCCGGCACCATACACTTTTATTTTGATGCGTCCGTCCGACATGGCTTCAATGTTTTGCGCCAGTTGGTTGGCTCCTGTACCCAGTCCGGGAAAATTTTTGGGCCAGGTAGTGACCATTTTCCATTCATAGGTTTTGCGGGTCACAACAGCCGGAGCCGCGGTTTCCAGCGGTTTTGCGGTTTCATCAGAACAGGCTTCCTGCTTGCGTTCGCAACCTGCGGCATAAAGTACAGCCCCAGCGGTCAAGGCAGTCAACCCTGCTGTTTTCACAAAGTCTCTTCGGTCCATAAATCTCATATTCAGTGGAAAGGTTTGGGTAATAAGCGGCAGATTCCGAACATAAACAAGTGATGGGGGCAGTTCAAGCTATTTGGTTCTTAAAAAAACCGGCAGTACTTGATTGCTTTTTAGCGCTCCAGTTTGCTAAGAACCTCAGAAGATGATTTGGCACACAGCATGAATTTGTTTGCTTCTCAAAGCAAACTCTGAAAATCTACTCACAGGCAATCCTGATGCAATTGCGTTTTGATTTATTCATTCCTTATGGCATTCCCCCGCTACTGAGCATGCTGGTCGCATTATTTCTTGCGTCATTGACCATCAAAGCCGGAAAATACAACAAGGAAAACCAGCTCTTTACCCTGTTTTGTATTTTTCAGATGCTGGGTTCGCTGGTGGATGTTCTGGATACGCTGTGGATCTTGCCGGAACATTCGCTCTTTTCCTCACATTTACTGGCACTGGTGTACCAGTTCATCATTCCTGTCAGTATTCATTTTATCCATACGTTTTTGCGAATTCAGCACAGAAAATGGCTGATCCGGGGAGGATACCTCCTCATTGCCATACTCACACCGTTGACCCAAACGTCTTGGCATATTGTTGAAAAACAAAAAGTTTTTTTTGGCTTTGTTTCACACACCGGAACCATTTATCAGATTTTGACGATGCTGGGATTGGCGACCCTGATCTACTGTGGAATTCTGCTGATACAGGCATTAAGCACAGAAAATCGCCCCGATCAGCGAGTTAAAATTCGATTTATTTTCTTGGGATTTTTCGACAGTATGTGTCTCAGATTGCCTCGGCAATCCATAATGCGCAATTGCATGAGGAAACCCTTGAAAAACAACAACAGATTGAATCCGCCCATCAGGAAATCCAGCATATCAATTAGGTCGTGCAAATTGTCAATTCGACCTTGAATCTGGATACCATCATCAAACAGGTCATGGTAGTGTTACAACAAATCTTTGAGTTTAACGGGTTGGCCATTTCGCTGTTGGATGAACCTCGGCAAAATCTGGTGTTTCAGTCGTCTTATCATGATGGAAGTTGGTCAGGATTCAATGACGTCCATTGGAAGTCCATTGTCATTCCTGTCACCGCGGATGACAACTTTTATGTGAAAACCCTGAAGTACAATGATCCCAACTATATTTCTCCTGTCACACCTGAATTGATAGAACGTTTTGAAGAGCATGATCGTCAGCTTTACGCCCTTGTTCCGGCCAAATCTATTTTGATGTGTCCCCTCAGTTTTCAAGGGGAAGCCATTGGTGTGATCGTTTTTGGAAACTCCAAAAAAACCTTTGAACTGGTGGATTCAGATATTGTGAAAATCCAGATGTATTTGAATCAGATCAGTAACGCAGTTCATAACGCCCAACAGTATGATGCTTTGAAAACCACCAAACTCCAACAGGATGTTCGACTTCCAGGCGAACACACTTAAGCGAATCCTTACGCTGACTGGAAATCACTGGAAGTTCCACAAACTCCACTTCTGAAGGTTTTGGACAAACAGGGGAAACTGATGACATCGCTGTGAGGGACAGCCGTTTCTGAAGTGATTTGAGATCCAGCTTCAATTGATAGGCCACCGTGGACACCGGGGTGTGTTGACACAAGACAACAGCGTAATTCCACAAGACTTCGGGGATGCGTTCTCCATTGTGCCGACTTTGACGCCACTGATAAAATTGCTCCTGAATTTCCTGAAGGGTGAATGGTTGAGGTGAATGTATAATGCCTCCATGATGGTGAGGGAAAATCAATGATTACTCACCCCATTGCATCACAGATGATAGGTCGTGTCACACTCTCTTGCCGAAAGGACACGAGCAAAGACATTTCCATCTTCGTCTTGTACTTTGTGGACGATCCCGAACCCGCCACGCCCCAACACTTCGATCTCAGTGTATTTCATAGTTCTCTCCTGCTAACGCTGAGTTGAGCGGTTGCTGGAACGGAGCAAAGCGCAGTGTAAGCAATCCGTCTCGAACGTCTTGTTCGATTTTGTTCATTTTATTTAATACATTCAAACTGATTCAAATATATATTCACAAGGCGATGATTTTGTATTAACGATTCAACTTGTGGCCAAATTCGCTGAAGAAACGCATGAAAATCTCTCTTTTTCATGTTTCCAAATCGTAAGTGAATCACTTTGGGTGGGGATATTGAAATAATAATTCTATCTGAGAAATCAGTATCTTTTGTCACTATCACCAAATTATTCTGTTTGGCATATTCCCAGATTTGTGAATCTGTCAAGCTATTGCCCAGATCAGTTACATGGATGATTGCGTAAGTGGTGCTGATCTCAATATTCTTCGGTAAATTTTCATCAAACAAATATCCGTTCATGCGATCTTTTGTATCTCATAACGGTTAGCCATTAATTTTGAGGCATATTGAATACAAGCATAAATATCATCTCTATTTAATTGGGGATATTCTTCCAGCACGGAATCAATCGAATCTCCCGCGCCTAAAAACTCCAGGATGGTTTGAACACTAATTCGTGTTCCTGTTATGGTTGGTCGCCCATTACATATATCAGGAATTATAGAGATTCTGTCATTTGCCATTATTCTCCTTTATTTCATACATTGATTACAAATCGTTGTATTGTTTTCATGTGATCTCCTCATATCCGTATCATACATCAACCAATGAAGAAAATGCCATGATAACTTTGGTGATTTATTGGATCGAACGCAAAGGTCAGTGGTTGACGGGGATCACTGAATGTTGAAAAAGAGACGCACTGAAAAACTACTGGAATCTTTGACAAAAACCGCACCCCGTCAATCCACTGCACCGTCTTGTTGGCCGTTCAATTGAATCTTATGCAAACTCAGCAACAGACACATTGCGTTGTTTGGCAAAATTTCTACGATGTAGTTTGATTCGTTCAATTTCATGAAGCGTATCCGCTGTCAGATAACTTTCACCACATTGAGTACACATGACAACAGGAACATTTTCAATGACTAACAACTTCTCACCTTTGCCATAACTTCTGGGAAGATGTCGTATTTGTGCGGAATTTTGGCCACAAATATCACAGGTAATTTTGCTCTGTTCCATATTTACTCCACATAAACGGTAAGAATCACTAATTTGCCTGAAAGTCCAAATTTGGTCACAATCACGGCTATATTCACGCCATCCATTGTCTGACCTCGAACAAGGTATTTGGATTCTTGAGTTTGCTTATCTTTTTGATGTTCGATAATTCGCCCTGTAAGAAGCACGTTTTCTACATCAAAAATAGTCAAATTATCATCATCCATCTCTTCTTCAGCATGAGTTGTCATGATGTATTCTCGAAAACGAATTTTATCACGCATCCTATCCAGAATACTACGAGACATGTTTATACTCCATGGATATTTTGTCGTCTTGCACTAAAATCAATGATTTATCTCCACGGAACGATAATTAAAGATGCTGATACCAGTTGTTCAAGCCACATTTCCTATATCACCCATATCTCATAAAAATAGGAGGAAATTTCTGTCCCCATATCCAGATATAGGCCAACGATCAGGTCAGTGGTTGACGGGGGAACACTGAATGTTGAAAAAGAGACGCACTGAAAATTACTGAAATTTTTGGTAAAAACCGCATCTCGAAAATCTATTGCACAGCCTTGTTGGAAGCAGAATTCACAAGTTGAATCAACACCATTCCCAAAATATTTTGTCGCACAATTCCTTCCATCGGCCATCAGGCAGCGCGATGAACTTGAGCAATCAAAGCTGTTTTGAGTTTTTCTTTCTCACACTTCTATTTTTCAAAAAATTTGTAAGTTATCTAAATAAATCTTGTCACCAGAGTAATGGATTGTACAGGTATAAGTTGAGCGTATCTTTGCACCAAATGAATTTTGGGCGTCAACGTATCCAATTACTGTCCAAGGCCCATCTCCATAGCCAGATATCTTCACCTCAGAATATGACGCAAATTGAGCCGTTGATGGTGCTTTCAGATTTTTTTTGACAAAGGACTCACAATGGACTTGTGCAGATGCTGAACTTCCACCGTTATTATTTTTGGAAAATAAACCAACAATAAACAAAAAAACAATAAATCCCACAATAATTAATAGACAACCAGATGACTTTGTTTTGACGGGGTTCTGTTCGCCACAATGGGGACAGGTAGTTGCATTTTTTGATACTTCTTGACCGCATGTTTTGCATTTGCTTAATTTTGGATTTGGAATCTTGGTTTCTTGTTCATCTGGGGAGGCATCTATTGCGGATTTATTGTCAGAGGGATGCAATATTGTTACTGATTGCATTAGAGCATTATCAGACTGTAAATTGATTTTACAATGTTTACACCATTTGGCATCAAGCTTATTGATAAATCCACAATGTGTACATTTCATAACTATGTCTCAATTGAAAATTATGCTTCCAACGCCCCACATCACCGGGAGCGAAAAGCAAAGCGAGGGACGAGCGGCGCTTTTTGCTCTCCGAGTGCATGTGATTGTTATGCAACCTCATTTCAGATCCCTATAAGTCCACTAGTTTGTCTTGGTTGGCGCCAGGAACGCAGAATATTGCGTCAAAGGCGTCACTCACATTCGTCTCAACAGATGCGCTCTGCGATCTCACTCGGCTTGCGCCTTTTAAGTCGTTCGAAAACACCAAACATGAGCCCGCCACGCCCCTGACACTGATAATATGCTGTTCTACGCTGTCCCATTGAATTTCATCAGCGTCTGCGAGCTTCACCGAAAACCCTAATGGACTGTCAGACGATGGATACTGCATCTCCGGCACAGTGCCCCCTAAATGCGTTGCTCCAATGGCACGGTAATCCTTCCGATGCGCAAGATGCTGGCCCATAGGGACAGCCGTAATTTCGCCAGAAAAGGAAACTGGAGTCTTCTGGATATGGTTGTTATGCGCAAGTAAAAGTATCTTCAAATCTGGATCTGCGTGAAGAAGTTTCTCAACGGTAATAGCTGTGAATACCTCACGAACGGAGGTATCACCTTCGAGTGACGTACCATCAAAGAGCTTCTTCATGGTGCGCAGTGTTTCGAGCGTATGTTCAATCGAAAAGACAGACTCAGAAGCCCTTTGAAACAGTTCATTTCCACCTCGCTGGATTAGAACTGGTGCCAATGCAGATAACCGCAACTTTATCCGAATAATCTGGGAGAAGGCTTGATTCTGAATAGCAGGATCCAGTTCACCCCATTGCGTGGATGAAATCACGGGGGATTCGCCAGAGATGGACTCCAAAGATTGGATTAACGCATCGACATCCGGCTTCAAAATAGGGTCCAGCAACTCAATAGCTGCGGTCAGCTTCTGCAAGTCATCAAGTGGGTTCAGCGTATTGGGCAAATCAACGCCAACTACCATAATTTTCTTTTCAGCTTCTAAGAGATAAGATTTGAGCCAAGTCAGCACCGACCCATATAGAGCAAAGGTCAATGGGTTCGTGATTTCCTCCAGCTTATCTGTGGCCGGTGAGGCGTTGAGCCATTCGGTAATCCGGTTACCCTGAACGGCCCCACACTCCAGCCCAATTGCATTAAACTCGTGCACCTCTACAAAATATCGGATGAAACTGGCTCTGGCCAAGGAGAATTCAGAAACAAAGTGAGCCCCTTCGCCAATCCCTATAACCCTGGAAGATTGGGCCATCGAGGCAAGATCTTCAAGCTCACTGAAATCCAGTTTACAAGGCTGCAATAGTGTTCTGATTGTTCTGTATGGCATATGTTCGCCTCAATACCTTCATTATAATGGGTCTGATGTTCTAGTTCCCGGGTCACGGTGCATAACGCTGCGCTCACCGGCGGCAATGGAGCGCAGCGGAATTTCCGTCCGGTGCAGCGCATTGTTAGCCATTTGATTACCCTCAAATGTTATTTAAGTGGCGCAGCCACTTCCATAGGGTTTAATCCATTTGCCGCCCAAGCAATAGCTTGATTTTGGTTGAGTTTATTCAGACGTTCCATGTCAGTTGTAGAAATTTCAAAATCAAATATATTGAAATTTTCTCGGATACGATCAGGCTTGCTACTCTTGGTAAGCACGCAATAACCATGTTGCATACCCCACCTTAGTAGCACTTTTGCTTCTGCCATACCTAGTTTGGTAGCAATATCATTAATAACGGTTTGGGCTTCCTGCTTGATTTCGGCAAGAACCTCCCCACCCTGTCCTTCTTCAACACGCCATGTTGACAGGGGAGCAAGTGAGCTATAAGCGATTGGTGCAATAGAATGTTCGGCCATAAACTGGGTTAATTCAACTTGTGCACATAAAGGATGAAATTCGATTTGGTTAGCTTCTGGAGCGTCCAAGCCTGCGTCCAGAATTTCCTGAATTCTCATTGAATTATAGTTGGCGACACCGATATGTTTTGTCAGGCCTAATTTTTTCAGTTCTATGCAGGCTCTCCATTGTTCCAATCTCAGTTCGGAGAAAGGTGCGTGAATCATATAGAGGTCAACATGATCAAGCTGAAGTTGGATAAGCTGCCTTTTCAAGGTTTCAATGGTGTCTTCATAACTTTTTTCATCTGATCCCCATGGCTTATATCCAGGAAATACTTTCGTGGTGACGAACAATTCATCTCTCGAAATACCAGCGGCCCTAATGCCCCGCCCCGTGCCTTCTTCGTTATTGTAGCCCTCGGCTGAATCTATATGCCGAAAGCCAGCATTAAGAGCATCACATACACACGTTTCAGCCGACATTTTGTAGAGGTGCACGAGTTTAATGCAATTGGGCTGGAGTGTGGGGCCGTTCAGGGTAACCGGATTACCGAATGGCTCAACGCCTCACCGGCCACAGATAAGCTGGAGGAAATCACGAACCCATT